>JAPFEH010000070.1 GCA_026169195.1 Dysosmobacter sp.
AGTAAATCCAGTATCAGCCGTTCCGCCTGTTCGGTCTTGGTGGCGGTGTTCCCGCCCGCGCCGGACAGCAGCTCGTCGGCGGTGATGTCGTATTCGCCTATCCATGAAAAGCCCGTTTCCGGGTCAAGGCAAAAGGCAACGGGCTTGCCCTCCGGCGCAAGGGAAGATTTGTCGTGAATGACTACGCGCACATTCGGTTCTCGCTTCACGCGCCCGATCAGCAGGACGCTCCTTGCTGCGGCGCGGAAGTCGATAGAACCTAAGCCCCGGTATGCGCTCTGCCCTCCGGCAGCTTTGTTCAAGTGTCCGATAAGGATAACGGCGCACCCGGTACGCTCGGCAACATCGGCAAGACGGCGGAACATGGGGCGCACTTCGTTTGCCCGGTTCATGTCGGTCTTTTCGCCCATGTACGCCTGTATGGGGTCAAGGATAATCAGCCGCGCTCCGTTCTGCGTAATTGCTTTCTCTATGCGCTCGTCGGAGAGGGTAAGTTCCCGTTTTGCTTCATCAATCACAAGTACGCGGTCAAGGTCGGCTTCTGCTTCCATCAAGCGGGGCTTGACGGTATCGCCCAGCCCGTCCTCGGCGGTCTGGTAAATTACTTGGAATGGCGGCAAGGGCTTCATTCCCGGCAGCGTTCCCCCGGTGGTGCAGGCGGCGGCAAGGCGTAGGGAAAAAGTGGTCTTGCCCTCGCCGGGATTGCCCTGCACAATGGTTACTTTCCCAAAGGGAATATACGGCTCCCATAGCCATTCAACGGTCTGTGTGTCAACCTCGCTCATGCGGATAATCTCAACGGTTTCTTCCTGCGGCGGCTCTTTCAAGCCGTAGATTGCTTCCCGCAAATACTTCCCGTCTGTGATTTCTGCCCGGTGCTGCAATACCTCGTTCCAGTCCTTGAAAAGAGGGATAAGCCGATGGACGGTCAAGCCCTCCGGCACAAGCTCTGCAAGGCGGCTGCAAGCGTCGTTTCCGGCTTCGTCGCTGTCAAGGCAGAGAAAAACGGTCTTGATGTTCGGACGGTCAGAGAGAAAGCGCAACAGGGCTTTTTCTCCCACGCCGCCCAACGCCAGATAGCTTTGCTTCTGCCAGTCCTTTTTGAACAGGCAGAGGAAAGATAAGAGGTCTATCGGGGCTTCAAAGACAAACAACCTTTCGTCCTCGCCACGGTAGCAGAAGTTAAAGGCTTTGTCGCTGCCTTTCACATCAAGCCGAAAACTCCCGGCTGTGCCGCGCTGGTGGGCGTAGCGTGGTACTCCGTCCTCGTCCCGCCCTACGAATACGGCGTTATGGTGGGCGGCTTCCTCGTAAATATCCCCGGTGGAAAAGAAAAAGCCCGTCACATCTTCATCAATGCGGCGGGTGGCTGTGAGGTAGTTCCTCGCTATGCGGTTGTCGGGGTTGCAGGGCGGTAATCGGAAATCAGAAAAGGACGCGGGGCTTTGTCTGTCCGGTGGCTGTGCTGCGCCTTTTTCTCCTGTCAGCAGTTCAACGGCTTCGGTGAAGCTCTTGCCGTAAAACTCCATGACAAAATCAATGGGTGCGCCGCCCTTGCTCTGGCTGTGGCGATACCACTTGTTGCCCCGGACGGTCAAACTGTCGTGCCGTTTCCATCGGTATTCCTGTCCGGCGCGTTCCAGCGGTTCCCCCTGCAATTGCAGGAACAAAACAAGGTCGGCTTGGTTCGCCCGGTCTATCTGTTCTTGGGTGTAGTACAAAAAACTCACTCCTTTCATCGGTCTATGTCGTGCCGCTTGGTGCGGGTCTGCGTCTGTTCCGGCTGGTCGGCGCGGAGCGCAATATCCACGCACCTGCGGATATTTTGAAGTTCGGAAAGGTCGCTGCGGGTGCCTTTCAGCTTGGCGTATTCCGTTTCCCTCTGTGTTTTGAGGGCGGCATATTCTTTCTCCCATGCGGAGATCGGCAAGGTTTTTATGCCCTCCGGCAAATGGGCATGGAGATAGCGGTTTGCCGCGTTCCAAAGGGTAAGCTCGGCTCGGCGGGCTTCCGCAAACTTCTCCTGTTTTCCTTTCCAGCGGATTTGCCGGTACTCGTCCTGTATGGGCTTGTAGGTCTGATAATTCCTGCCGTACTCAATGAGCTTTTGCAGTTCTTTCATGCGCTGCTCGGCGGTTTTCATTCCCGCCCGGATAGCGTCGGCCTGTTCGCTGACAGAGGAAAGGGCTGCGTCCAGCTCGTCAAGGGTAGAGATACCATGCTCGGAAAGGTAATTGACCGCCGCCGCTACGGTTTTCAGTTCGTCGGCTGCGTGCTGCCTTTGCCAACTCTGCGAATACTTCCGGCTCTTTTCTCTCTGAACGCTCAAATACTTCATCAACAGATTTGCAAGGTTGGGAGATTGCGGCGGCTGCTTCGGGGCGGTTTCCCACGCTTTGAACAGGTCGGCAATCCATTCTTTGAGCTTCCCAATCTGCGCCCGGATTTCACGGATAAGGCGGTTTGCCTTTTGGATATTTCGGTTCAGTTCGCCTTTCTCGGTGGCGATACCTTTCTTCTCCATCTGGCAAGCCGCCACGCCCATGTGGACGGTGGGTATCTCGTCAATGCCGCGCTCGGCGTTGCTGCGGTGGTCGATACGCTCCGGGCTTCCGTTCCTCTCCAAAAAGTCGTTGGTAAAGTCAGCCCATGCCTTGCGCCACAAGAGGGTGTTGTCCTTGCTGTTCCAGCCTGTAAGGTCAACTTTGTGAGTTTTGTATCTGCCACTTGGCAAGCGGATACGCTCGCCGTTTTCGTCAAGGTCATATTCCTTTTTGGACTTCGCCGCCCACGCGCCGCGCTCGTCAAGGGGGCGCATGGTAAGCATAATATGACAATGGGGGTTGCCGCTGTTGGTGTCGTGGATAACAAAATCCACACACATTCCCTTAGAAACAAATTGAGAGGAACAGTATTCCCGGACAAGCCGTATCTGTTCCTCTCGTGATAATTCTATGGGGAGAGCCGCGTCAATCTCTCTGGCAAGCTGGGCGTTCCCGGCTTTCTCGTAAAGTTCCACGCTATTCCATAATGTTGAACGGTCAGAAAATGAGGGTGGTGCGTGGGGCGGCAGCATGATTTCTGTATAGACAACGCCGCCTTTGCGGGTGTAGTCATGGGTCATTCCGTCCCATTCGTTTGTCAGCTTTTCGCCGCTTCGGTAGGCGGCTGCGGCAACGGCTGATTTGCCTTTTCCTCGGCTCACAATGCCGATGTTCCAATGGTAAATGGCTATGGGTATCACCTCCCGGATAGGATAATAAAACCCGCAAAAATGGTACAGACGCCAACGGCGGGTGTACTGTTTTGTGGGTGTGCAGGGATAGCCGCGTAAGCGGCGCAAGGGGTGCAGCCCCTTGTTGCGGCAAAGCCGCCATATCGGAGCGCGGGAAAAGTTCCCTGTGCGGAGATAAGCCCTCGGCAGAGCGCACACGCCCGTAAGGGTGTATAAGTGCGCCCTTAGTGCCTAAGGGATTTTCAGCTTGTCGCTCCCTCGGCTCGTTTTTTCAGATATTCCCGTACCGGCTCACTCGTCAAGGCAAGCCGGAGAAGTGCTGTGGCTTCCTCGTCGGTCATGTTCTTTGCTTCCGGCACAATGCTTTCAAAGACTGCGCCCCGGACGATAAGGCGGTGGCTGCGCGTTCTGCGTTCCTCTTTGGATAGCTTCTGACGCAACATCTTTTCCCGGTTCTCAAACTGCCGGATTTTCTTCTTTCCGTC
>JAPFEH010000015.1 GCA_026169195.1 Dysosmobacter sp.
GCATAAAGGCAAAGCTAAAGGGCTTGCCGCCTGCAATTCACAGACAACAAGCCCTTTCAGCCGCTTAAACAATTTCCACTTTTAATATTGTCTAACTTTTTGGGGTCACTTCAACAGGACATCCTTCTTTTTCATCTTCAGGTTCCTCACAAAAAATTCCGAGGGGGTTCTGCTCTGCGGCCGGCTGCCATCAGGAGCCGCACAGGAAGCGTCTGCTTAAGTCAGGGCCTCCAGACGGTCCATCACATCGTCCGCCAGATCCTCCAGTTCTTCGTGCCGCTGGGCCCAATCTTCAAAGGCTTCGCCCGTCATATCCGCAGGCTCGGATTGGTCCAACGCAGCGATTTGGGCCTGTATATCTGCCAAAAAATCTTTCAGTGCCTGAGGGGTCATTGTTTCCAGCTGAGGGAAAAAGAATGCTTCTGCCATGGTGTGCCTCACTTCCTTGTATTCTTTTGGAACGGGTCGATTTGGTTTCAGGAATGGCTGGGGGACGGGACGGGAACGGCCCAAGGCTGCAGGAGCGCTCTGCAGTCCCCGGTGAACGCCGCGGAAACAAGGTGGGTGTGCTCCTGTCCGGAGAGACTTCCCGGAGGAAAGGTCAGCTCCAGAGAATCCTGTGAAAAGGTCAGAAATTCGAGCCGGAAGGCAGCTTCCATGTGGGCTTTGACCGCAGGATCTGCAGGTCCGGTGCTGTCCGCTTCCGCAAGGTCCAGAAGCCGCTTCCCGATCTCCTCCTCCGGACAGAGGAACAGGTCGGCAAGCGGAATGTTTGCTCCGGTTTCCCGGTCAAAGGCGGCGCAGAGCGTAGTCTGCTGCACGGTGTTTCCGCTGACGGTTTGGTTCAGGTCCGTTCTGAAATAGAAAATCTGTTCGCTGAAGGCAGCGGGCCATGAATCCTGAGAGACGAAAAAGCTTGAAAACCCGTCGGGATCTTCCTGATATGCCGCCCATGCCCGCTCCAGCTGCGCCTGCAAGTCGTACAGCCTGCCCTGCTTTTCATAGAATTCGGCGACACGGGGCTTGGCAGCTTCGCTGAGGTCGTCAAAGCTTTTTTCGATCCCGCCAACATGATGATGCTCCGGGCCGCTGGGAGCATCCTCCCGCAGAAGCTCTGTGCCGTCTCTGGTTTGATAAGTGGTACCGAATAGATCTGTTTTCCACGCATCCAGTACAGTGCCGTCCGACAGGAGGACTGCGTCCGGAAGCAGGTAAGCCCAAATATCAATGTGGGTCTTGGTACGGTAGGTCTTCACTTCGGTTCCGTCCGACGCAGTGACGGAGCCGGCGCGTTCCTCGGGGAAGAACCGGACCTTGACGTCGGTGTGAGGGTTGGATTTGTAAGAGCTACCGTCCAGTCCCTCCATGCCGGAGACAAAGGTGTCTTCCTCCAGCAGAACCGCTGTCCGCTGTCCGCTGTCCGTCCTCTGATTCCAGAATCAGAGCGGTGGGAGTTGCCTCGATCACTTCGCCGGAGATCCAGTTCCGGCTGCCGCAGGCAGACAGTGTCAGGCAAAGCGTCAGGAAAATCAATTGCAGCAACCGCTTTTTCATGCAGTCCTCCGTTCTTGCGTTCGATGAGTGAAGATGGAATGGACGGTTTCAGCAAGGGTTTCTGGTTCTTTTGATTCATTTTACCATAGTTTTCGGATTTCATCAATCCATGTGTCGGCCTTGGAGGAGAAAGAGGTGCGTGACCCCTTCCGCATTGAGGCTGGCGGACCATGATTTCGTCAATTTCACAATGGATTGATGGAAGCGGAACGATATGATAAAGTAAACAATCAAGGCAAATCAGTGAAGTTGCCGGAGAGTTATGAAAGGTTTATATCAGATTGCATGGAGTACAATAAAACCTGCAACGTTAAAGAAAGGCGGGACGAAAAATGGGATTACATCAATTGACCAGCCGCATCTATTTTTTGGAACATGACCCCGAAGTGGACAGACCGATGCTGGCGTATCTCAAAGGAGATACCTTCTCGCTGGCAATTGACGCCGGATATTCGGCTTCGCATGTTCGGGATTTTTACGAAGCAATCGAATCGGAGCATTTCCGAAAACCCGATTTTACTGTCATCACACACTGGCACTATGACCACACTTTTGGAATGCACGCCATCAGCGGAGTCAGCATTGCCCATGACAAAACAAATGAGTTCCTCAAAGAGCAGCAGGAGCGGGAAAAAGATCCCGGCTATATCGCAGTCTTGAAAAAAGAGGATGTGCATCTTAGAAAGGAATATTGCGGACAGGACAAATTCCATATTGTGCTGTCCGATGTAACCTTTTCGGATAACATGACCTTGAATTTGGGCGGCATCACCGCTCGGATTTTTCATACGGTCTCTCCGCATTCGGAAGATAGCGTTTGTATTTATGTACCGGAGGAAAAAGTGCTGTTTTTGGGCGATGCAACCAGTGAAGATTTCTTCCATGGCGGATATATGGACAGGGATCGGCTGCGGTCTCTGACGCAGATGATCCGGTCTGTGGATTGTGACTGCTGCATATTGAGTCACTGCCAACCGCTTGGCAAGGAAGAACTGCTTGCTTACTTGGACTCCATATTGGACCCGACAGAAGGATAGGCGCCGCAAACGGGAAGAACCGGCCGCATCTTGACAAATAATGGCATATCCCGTACTATAAGAGAGAAATTAATTAGTATAGTGGCTGTTTTGCCGGAGGAAATGATACCATATGGAACTGAACCGGGCTGTGGCAGAAAATATCAAGCGGATTCGTAAGAGCAAAAAACTGAGTATGGAGCGGTTGGCGGCAGAGTCCGGCGTGTCCCGCAGTATGCTGGGGCAGATCGAGCGGGGCGAGGCCAATCCTTCGGTGGCGATTTTGGGGAAGCTGGCGGCGGCTTTGAAGGTGCCGGCGGATCTGCTGCTGGAAAATGACAGCTTTGAGACGCTGGCGGAATATCCGGAAGTCAAAACCAAGCCTGTGAGACTGGATGGAGGCAAGGCGGTCCTGCGGGAAAATTTCCCCTATGATGAAAAGACCCGTCTGGAGAGCCGGTTTTTGGATCTGTACATCAGCGCCCGCTATGGTCCGGAGCCTTCCGTGCCGGGCTGCATCTGTTATGTGACAGTGATGTCAGGCACGGTGAGCCTCACGGCGGAAGGGCAGAGCTTCCGGCTTTTGGAGCGGGACGCCATCCGGTTTGCGGCGGACCAGCCCTATTCTTTTGAAAATATGACCAATGCCACGGCCCGCCTGCTGCTGGTTTATCAATATCTCAAGTAAGGAGTGAGTCCATGAAGATTCGGACAGCGTCCGGAAAAGATCTTGCGGCGATTGCCGCAGTGGAAGCTGCCTGTTTTCCGGCGGCAGAAGCCGCGACACAAGAGGAGATCGCGGGTCGTCTGGCAGTGTACCCCGGGCATTTTTGGATTCTGGAAGAAGACGGGACCATCGTCAGTTTTGTGGATGGACTGGTGACGGATGAGCCAAAGCTTCTGGATGAAATGTACAGCACCCCCTCCTTCCATGATCCGGAAGGGGCATGGCAGATGATTTTCGGGGTGAATACGCTGCCGGAATACCGGCGCCGCGGATTGGCGGAAGCGGTTTTGCGGCAGGTCATTGCGGATGCAAAAAATCAGGGCCGCAAGGGCTGTGTGCTGACCTGCAAGGAGCCGCTGCTCCACTATTACGGGAAGCTTGGATTTGAAAATGAGGGGATTTCCGGTTCCACCCATGGCGGTGCGGTCTGGTATGATATGCGGCTGACGTTTTGAGCACGGTCCCATCGGCGGGATCAAAGCCGTCATGACGTTCCCGCGGTGACTGTTTCCGGAACGGTGTGTTCCGTGCAGAAAGGCCGGCGCCGGAAGCGAAACGGAATATAAGACGGCCATTTCATGAAAGACACAAAAAACGCACCCGACGGGTGCGTTTTTTATTGGGGCAACAGGAGATTTTAATGTAAAAAGCCGCGGACCCGCCGGCTCAGGGAGAGCGCCAGCGTCAGCTTCAAAAGATCCGGAATGAGATAGGGGAATACGCACAGTCCCAGCGCAGACAGGAGACTGATGGGGCCGGTGGTATGGTTGTAGACCACCAGAAACCAGACGGTGCCGAACAGGTAGCAGGTCAGCAGACCCAGCACACAGGCCAGCGCCTGTACGGGGACGGATTCTCCCAGCTTGGCGGTGATGACCCAGTATAGGAAGGCGGAGAGAAAAAATCCCGCAACGTAACCGCCTGTGGCACCCAGCAAAACTGCGAGGCCGCCGCGAAAGCCGGCAAATACCGGAATTCCAGCAGCGCCTAAGAGCAGATAAACCGCCACGGCATAGGTGCCCCGTCGACCGCCCAGTGTGGACAGTGCCAGAAAGATTCCAAAAAGCTGCATGGTAAAGGGGACAGCAAAGGGAATCGAAATCCATGCGCAGACGGCGATCAATACGGCGAACAGGGCGATATAGGCCAGATCCCGTGTGCGCAGGCGGGAGGATACAGCATCAAAAGTCATGCAACGGATCTCCTTTTTGAAATTCTGCGTTTGAGCATACGGCAGATTCCGGAGAATGTCAATGGGGATTTTTCATAAAATATGACAGAGGTGATATCTTCACCGGCACAATTCCCGATACTTGGCCTGAATGGATTTCAAATCCTCGAAGGTGTCCGGCCGCTTGTTGACATCCCGCAGCAGGGCTGCCGGATGATAGATGGCGGTCATCTGCACGCCGCCTCGCTGGAACCATTGTCCATGTTCGACGGTGATCTTGAAATCCTCCTTGATGATGGCCTTGGCGGCGATCCGCCCCAGACAGACGATGATTTTCGGTCGCAGCAGCGCTGTCTGGCGGCGGAGAAAGCCGATACAGGCATCCTGCTCTACATTGAGGGGATCCCGGTTCTGAGGAGGACGGCATTTGACGATATTGGCAATATAGACTTTGGTGCGGTCAAGCCCGATGATTTCCAGCATATCGTCCAAAAGCTGTCCGGCACGGCCGACAAAGGGAACACCCTGTTCATCCTCGTGCTGACCGGGTCCTTCGCCGATCAGCAGGATGTCGGCGTCCTCGGCGCCGTCTCCAAAGACCACATGATTCCGTGTGTCTGCCAAAGCACAGCCCCGGCAGGCCATACACTCCTGCTTCAACGCTTCCCAGCTGTCTGCCATAAGGAAATCCCCTCCTGCTTGTATTGACAATATGCTACCACGAAACGGAGCGCCGCGCAACCGGGAATCAAGCAGAGCGTCTTGGGGAATCTTAATGGGGGAGGGATGCGGATGTTGCTCTGGCAGTTTTGGATTTACAGCTTTCTGGGATATTTGTTGGAAAAGGCGTTTGCAAAGGCCACCCGCGCTCCGCAGCAGGGGCGCAAGTGCTTTCTTCTGCTGCCGCTGTGTCCGGTTTACGGACTGGGGATGCTGGCGGTGCTGGCGCTGCCGGCGGGCTGGCGGGAGAGTGCGTGGCTGATCGTTTGGGGCGGTCTTGCGGCTGCGTTCGTGGAATATGGGGTCCACTGGGCGTATGAGACGTTTTTGCACGTGCGGTTTTGGGACTATGCACAGGTGTGGGGAAATCTTCATGGACGGGTGTGTCTGCCGTTCACGCTCATCTGGGGAGTCCTGACTGCTGCGGCTGTCTGGTGGGTCCAGCCGTGGGTGGAGACACTGGCCGGACGGGTGCCGTGGGAGATCACGTGGCTGTGCCTGCTGGTTTTTACGGCGGATGCGCTGGTGTCGGCGCGGTTTCTGTGGGTGACCGGAGATGTAGAGCGCCTGCGGGCAGACAGAGCGTAAAACCACGTTTGTCAACCGGCGGTTGACAAAATGTTCCGCTTAGCCGCTTGTCAAAAAATCTCCTTTTCGGTATGATAAGGCAAAAGGAGGTGCGGCAATGGAATTGTGTGACCGGATCGCAGTCATCCGCAAAGCCATGGGACTGACACAGGAGCAGCTGGGAGAACTGGTGGGAGTCAGCCGTCAGGCAGTCAGCAAATGGGAGGCCGGACAAACGGTACCGGATGCGCTGACGGTGGCGAAACTCTGTCAGGCGCTGCATGTATCGGCAGATTATGTTCTGCTGGGCAAAGAGCCGGAGGAGGAGAAGGAACCGTCAGGGAGGGGAGACCAGCCCTGTGAACCGCCGGAGGAATGTCCGGTCTGCGGACGCGAGAATCAAGGGAACATTTGCCAGACCTGCGGTTACGCCATTCCGGAAACGCCGCCCAAAGGGGGCCGGTATGCGGTGGTGTCTACCGGAGGCTGGATAAACAGTGCGGAAGAAGCCCGCTCCGAAGAAGAATTGGAGAAATACTGCGGATTCACACCGGAATCTGCCAAAGCCGTCCGGGCGCAGATCGCCAACTATGGCAGCTTCATGGTGCTGCGGCGGGGACTGGACGATCGGGCAGCCCAGTGGTTGACGGCGCATCTGAGCAGAAATGTATTTCAGCTGAAAATCGTGGAAGACTGTGGAGAACCGGAGGAAACTCTGCTGTTGAAAAACAGTGCCATGGAGCTGCCCCCTCCCGTCCGAAAGCCCGCATTCCGGAAGGAAGAACCCATGGGGTTTGGCGGCACCGTGCTGGCTGTGACGGTGGGGGTCATTCTGGCATTGCTGGTCCTGTCCTTTTTCTGACATGAGAAAACCGCTGTTTACTGCGGCAATGATTGCCGCGTTGTATGGGCTGAACCGGATCTGCCTGATCCCGCTCACACAAGGGGTTTTGCAGCGGCTGCTTGTCTGGCATGGAGCGGATGCGCTGGCAGGTGCGATGATGCTGTGTGTGGTTGACGGGCTGCTGGCTTTGACAGGCCGTCCGCCCCTGCGGCATGCCGGCAGCGTATCGCTGTTTTTGGCGGGCTGCGGCCTTTTCTGGGAATGGATCACGCCGCTGTACCTGCCGCGCTCCGTGGGGGATCCGCGGGATGTGCTGGCGTGCTGGCTGGGAGGAATGGCACTGTGGCTTTGGCAGAATCGGCGGATACTGTTGAAGCTGCGCCCGCGATAAGACTGAAACAGTCGCTTATATTATATATTTACGCTATTATATTGTCCATTTTTGATGACCAGCCCTTTGCGGCTGGTCACACTTTTCAGGAGGGAACATAGGATGCTGGGTAAAGGAGGGAGCCATCATGCCCATCATCTATTTAAGTCCGTCCACACAGGAGAAGAATCAGTATGTCACAGGCAGCGGTTCCGAGGAGTACAACATGAATCTGCTGGCGGATGCGTTGGTGCCGTATCTGTTGTCCAACGGCATACGCTATGTCCGCAATACTCCGGATATGACAGCGGCCAGCTCTGTCCGGCAGGCCAATCGGGGAAATTATGATTTTTATCTGGCGCTGCACTCCAATGCGGCGCCGGAAGGCCGCTATGGCGAGGAACAGGGGATCATTGCATTTTATTACCCCGGCAGTGTGCGGGGGCGGCAGGCAGCGGAGCTGATCGCGCAGGAGCTGCGGGAGATCTACCCCCTGCCGGATCAGGTCATGACACGGGCCACCACCACATTGGGTGAGATCAGGCTTTCCCGGGCGCCGGCGGTGCTGGTGGAGATCGGCTATCATGACAACCGGCAGGACGCGCTATGGGTGGAAGGTCATATGGACGCCATTGCCCAGCAGCTGGCGCGGGCATTGACCCATCTGTTCGGTCTCCCGTTTATCTATCCGATGAATCCACGGATGGGAACAGTGTCCGTCAGTTATGGAACGCTGAATCTGCGCGATCATCCGTCGCCGGACGGTGCTGTGATCGCCAACCTTCCGGATGGCGCTTCTGTCCGGATCTACGGCGAATGGCAGGGATGGTATGTGGTGCATTATCAAGGACAGGTGGGGTATGCCGCCGCTGCCTTTATTGATACGTGACCGGACTGCGGGCAGGAAAGGGGCGGTTTCCTGAAAAATGGAAGGGCAAAACCACGGTTTCCCTTGACACTTGCCCTGCAAACGATTAAACTAGAAAAGGATAATTATCGGAAGGTATGAGGGGTACCCTCCGGTCATTTTCTATGAAAGATGCCGCTTGTCTGAGGAAAGGAATGTCCGCCGCTTTTGCGGCGGCAGCGCCTTTGGAGGACGGAGGGGATCTGAGCGAACCGATACCGAAAAAAGTGAAGGAGACATCGCCGCATGGTACCATATGTCATCGCCGCCCTGATCGGGCTGGTGATCGGCGGCGCCGTTTGCTTCCCGCTCGGTATTCGCTATCGGAAAAACGTATCTGAAAAGGAAATCTCCAGCGCAGAAGAAGAAGGAACGCGCATTATCAACGAGGCCATCAAAAGCGCAGAATCCAAAAAGCGCGAGGCCCTGCTGGAAGCAAAGGAAGAGATCTTAAAGAGCCGCAGCGAGTACGAGAAGGAAGAGAAAACGCGCAGAGCCGATCTGCAGCGGCAGGAAAACCGCCTGCAGCAAAAGGAAGAGAGCCTTGAACGCAAGATCGAGGCCAACGAGAAAAAAGAAGAGTCACTGAATCAGAAGCATGCCGCTTTGGATAAAGAGCATGAGGAGATCAAGGTCATCAAGCGCAGCCAGACAGAAATGCTGGAGCGCATTTCCGGTTTTACCGCGGAAGAAGCAAAAGAATATCTGATTGCTCAGGTGGAGTCTGAAGTGACCCACGAGACTGCCCTCAAAATCAAAGAGGTAGAGTCCCGGATGAAGGAAGAATGTGAGACCCGGGCGCGCGAGGTTGTGGCGCAGGCCATCCAGCGCTGTGCCGCCGATCAGGTGGCTGAAATGACCGTCAGTGTGGTTCCCCTGCCCAATGACGAGATGAAGGGACGCATCATTGGCCGCGAGGGCCGCAATATCCGGACCATTGAGACATTGACCGGCGTGGATCTGATTATTGACGATACGCCGGAAGCCATCACCGTCAGCTGCTTC
This sequence comes from Dysosmobacter sp., assembly GCA_026169195.1. GTDB lineage: Bacteria > Bacillota > Clostridia > Oscillospirales > Oscillospiraceae > Oscillibacter. Next base: position 8,882 of record JAPFEH010000015.1, read on the forward strand.
GAGCCGGTTCGGCGGGAGGTTGCCCGTCTGGCACTGGAAAAGCTGATCGCTGACGGACGGATCCATCCCACCCATATTGAAGAAATGGTGGAAAAGGCCCGCCGTGAAGTGGACGCCACCATCAAGGCAGAGGGCGAGCGTGTAGTCTTTGAATGCGGCATCCGCAATCTGCATCCGGAGCTGGTGAAGATGCTGGGCCGTCTCCATTACCGCACCAGCTACGGGCAGAATGTTTTGCAGCATTCTGTGGAGGTCAGCCACATTGCCGGTATGATGGCCGCTGAGTTGGGCGCCGATGTGCAGGCTGCCAAGCGGGCCGGTCTGCTCCATGATCTGGGAAAATCCATCGATCACGAAATGGAAGGGACCCATGTGGCGCTGGGTGTGGAGTTTGCCCGCAAGTATAAGGAGCGGGAAGATATTATCCACGCCATTGAAGCGCACCATAATGATGTGGAGCCCCGCACCGTCATCGCGTGTCTGGTGCAGGCGGCAGACGCCATTTCCGCGGCACGCCCCGGCGCGCGCCGTGAAAATCTGGAGAACTACATTAAGCGGCTGGAGCAGCTGGAGTCCATCACCGGTTCTTATCCCGGTGTGGATAAGGCCTACGCGATTCAGGCCGGCCGTGAGGTTCGTGTCATGGTAAAGCCGGAGCAGGTCAGTGAAGATCAAATGGTCATTTTGGCCCGAGATCTGGCGAAAAAGATCGAAGAAGAGATGGAATATCCCGGTCAGATCAAAGTGCATGTTCTGCGGGAGACCAAGGTCGTGGAATACGCAAAGTGATATGGAACAAAAAAGATACTCTGAGTTATCTCAGAGTATCTTTTTTATCTGGGAAAAGGCTCCCGCCTGCTTTTATAGCAGGCGGGGCCTTTTGAATAACAGCGGAAAAATGCTGATGCGGGACCGGAGCTTTTGGTTATGCCAGAAATCCCTTTAAGATGCAGTCCTCGGCCTCTTCCTCGGTCAACCCCAGAGTTTCCAGCTTCAAAAGCTGATCTCCGGCGATTTTGCCAATGGCAGCCTCGTGGACCAGCTGCGCTTCCGTGCAGTTGGCGGTGATGGCAGGGATCGATTTGATTTTGGCATCTCCCATGATGATAGAGTCGCACTGGACGTGTCCGAAACAGGGGGCATTGCCCACCATACGGGGATAGAACACCTGACTGGACGTGTCCTGCGCTACGGAACGGGAAATGACCCGGCCCTTGGAATCCGGTCCTTCCAAAACGATCTCCATATCGCTTTCGGCAATCTGCTCGCCGTGGGTCAGCAGACGCTCGGTGACGATGGCTTCCGCGCCTGCACCGCAGACGATTTTTGTGTAGCGTTTCGTAGAGTCGATGCCGCGGATCTGTGTGGTGTCCATTTGGATGGAAGCACCTTCCTCCAGATAAACCACAGTCTGGGGATTCATGATCCGACCGCCCTTGCCGTCGCCGTCTCCGTAGTGCTTTTCTGTATATTTTACGCGGGAATGTTTGCCGACATGGAAGGTATGAACGCCGTCATGGCGGCTGTCCTGATCGCCGCAGTTGTGGATGCCGCAGCCTGCTACGATCTCCACATCGCAATTTTCCCCAATGAAGAAATCATTGTAGACCAGTTCTTCGATGCCGGGTTTGGTGATGATGACGGGAATGTGGCAGGTTTCGCCCACGGTACCGTCCTGAATCCGGATGTCAATGCCGGGCTGATCCTCCTTGCTGGTGATCTGGATATGCTCCGTGGACTGGCGGCCGTCGCAGCCGCTGTCCTTGCGGATGTTGAAAGCGCCGACAGGCTTGCCCAGCATATCCGCGATTTTTTCCAGAAGCTCGCGGTCAATTTCGTTTTCCATCATTGTGCCTGCACCTCCTTTGTCAGTACGGGACACGCGCCCAGCGTGTCCTGCAGGATCTGGGGAAGGATCTCCGCCGCAGCGCCCCGGTGACGAATGGAGCCGTCTCCCACCACGATGACCTCATCTGCCAGAGAAATGATCCGTTCCTGATGAGAAATGATAATCATGGTAGCGCTGCCGGTGCGGTGGATCTGCTCAAAGGTCTCTGTCAGACGGGCAAAAGACCACAGATCAATGCCGGCTTCTGGTTCATCGAAAATCATCAAATCGCTGCTTCGGGCCAGAATGGAGGCGATTTCGATGCGCTTGACTTCGCCGCCGGAAAGGGAGACATCCACTTCCCGATCCAGATAATCATTGGCGCACAGACCTACCCGGGTCAGATATTGGCAGCACTTGTCCTTGGACAGCTTTTCGTCGCCGCTGGCCAGAGTCAGCAGATCCCGGACGGTCAGACCCTTGAAGCGGGGAGGCTGTTGGAAGCCGTAGCTGATTCCGAGACGCGCCCGCTGCGTGATGCCGAGATCGGTGATGTCCTGCCCGTTCCAGAAAATGCGTCCTTCTGTGGGCTGCACCAGCCCCATGATGATTTTGGCAAGGGTGGTTTTTCCGCCGCCGTTGGGGCCGGTAAAGACCACCAGACGGTGGTCGTCAATGGTCAGGGAAATATCCTTCAGGATCCCCAACTCCCCGTCACCTTCTCGAACGGAGTAGCTGATGTGTTTTAATTCCAGCATGGAATGGGACCTCCTTTTGTGGAAAAAATGCCTAAGCTCATTTATTTTAGCAGAAACTGTCTGAAAAAGCAATGCTGAGATACCGGATGAAGGATGACTTGCCGCCGTCTGCAATCCTTTGCCGCGCCGACAGGCACACGGGCAGGCATTTGCGCATAGATTGGAGGGAAAAGGAGGGACGCTCTATGGAACAGAGTGCACAAAATCATCCGGAGGTATACGATTTCCGGCAGTATGACCGCATTTGGCAGCGCGTGGCGCCCACTCTGGAGCCTTATCCGCCATCGGACTCCGAACGCCATGATGCCGGAGAGGCAGCACTCCGGACGGCTTCGCAGGCGGCGCTGTCTCCTGCTGCGCTCCGGCAGGAGGATACCCTGCCCGGAGCGGAGGAGAACCCCTGCTGTATGGGCTCTGTGGCTGCGGAGATGCTGACCGTGCTGACGGGCTTTGTGGAGGAAGAGCTGGAGGACCAGCGGTATTATCAGATTCTGGCGCGGCAGGCCCCTGCCTGGGCCAGACAGCAGCTGCGGGAGATCGCCGCTGAGGAGGGCGGTCATGCCCGACGGCTGCTGGCGGTACATTTCCTGATTACCGGAACCTGCTACCGGCCGGCGATCCACTGCGACCGCATCTGCCTGCATGGATGGTGCGCGGCATTGCGGGAACGGTATCATGAGGAGGCCTGCGGCGGGCTGAACTATCTGCGCGCGGCAGACGGAACAACGGACCCGTGCCTGAGACGTCTGCTTCAGGAGCTGAGTGCAGATGAATACCGGCACGCGGACTGGATGATGCGGATGCTGGAACGGAGCCTTCGCCGTTAAAAATATGTTTTTGCATTGCGTCGGGGCATGGAGTGTGGTATGATGAAGCTGCAAAAATCTTCCTTCGCGTGCGGGCGTGGGAACAGGAGGCGGCAAATGAACAAAGTCATTACCATCAGCCGGGAATACGGCGCGGGCGGCCACACCATCGGCAAACGGGTGGCGCAGGAATTGGGAATCGAACTTTATGACAAAGATATCGTCCGGGAAACCGTGCGGGCCAGCGGTTTCGAGACAGAGGTGGTGCAGGAGGAGGAGGAGGATGTTTCCAAGGCCAGCTCTTTTTTGAAAAGCATCTGCTCCAGCAGCGTCCATTATCAGGACCCGCAGGAGGTCATCCATGAGGTGCAGAAAGCGGTGATCCTGCAGTTTGCGAAAAAGGGCCCCTGCGTGATTCTGGGCCGCTGCGCAGATGATATCCTGCGGGCAGCCGGGGTAGAGGCGCTGAATGTCTTTATTCATGCGGACGATCTGCACCGGGCGGTGCGGGTCAGTGAGATGACCGGTGTAACCAATGCCACGGAGCTGCAGAAAATGCTGGTCAAAAAAGACGGCAGCCGCCGCAACTATTATGAACATTATACCCATAAAAAGTGGGGAGACAGCCACAATTATGACCTGACCTTGGACAGCGGCAAGCTGGGCGTGGAACTGTGTGTGCAGCTGATCGTGGAAGCTGTCAAAGCAGAAGGGTGAGCAAACGCGATGTCAAAAGCCGGGAAACCATGCTTTCCCGGCTTTTTCGTTGCTCTGGAACTGCATTTGTGCTATACTGCATCATCATATCCATGAAAGGGCATAGGGGGACACGATGTTCAAGGGATTCACAGACGAGACTGTGGACTTCATGTGGGGGATCCGCTTTAACAATGAGCGGAGCTGGTTTGAAGCCCGCAAGGAGACCTATTTGACACACTTTTATCAACCCATGAAGGAACTGGGTGACGAGCTGTATGAATTTCTGGCAGAACAACGGCCGGATGCCGGTCTGGTGCGAAAGGTGACGCGGATCTATCGGGATGCCCGACGGCTCCACGGGCGCGGACCATATAAAGAGAGCTTGTGGTTTTCTGTGGAACAGCCTTCGGAACAGTGGACGGCGCATCCGACCTTCTGGTTTGAGCTGATGCCGGAGGGCTGGGTCTGCGGCATGGGCTACTATATGCCCAAGCCGCTTACCATGGCGAAGCTCCGCGCCCGCATAGACCGGGACCCGAAGACCATGGAAAAGCTGACCCGTGCGCTGACAAGGCAGACGGAACTGGTGCTGGAGACAGAGGATTATAAAAAGCCTCGCGGCACAGCCCCCGTTCCTTTGCTGGAACCGTGGTATCGGGCAAAATCCTTCTGCATCCTGCATCGGGACAAGCTGACGGAAGAGCTCTTCACACGGGACATCGTAGAGCATTTGAAACGGGATTTTGCATTTTTGCTGCCCTATTATGATTATTTTGTAACGCTGGACGGGGAGCCGGATCCCCGGGAGCAGGCAGGAAAGGAAGAATGAACGATGAAAGCATATCCTGAGCGGGAGACGGCGCTGGCGCTGCTGAAAACATATAATGCCGAGCCGTTCCATATCCGCCATGCGCTGACGGTGGAGGGTGTTATGCGCTGGTTTGCCGAAGATCTGGGCTATGGGGAAGACGCCGGCTTTTGGGCTGCGGTGGGCCTTCTCCACGATGTGGATTTTGAACGGTGGCCGGAGGAACACTGCAAAAAAGCGCCGGAACTGCTGGCGGAGATCGGATGCACGGAAGAGCTGATCCATGCGGTGTGCAGCCACGGATATGGCCTGTGCTGTGATGTAGAGCCGGTCCATGAAATGGAAAAGGTGCTCTTTGCGGCAGACGAGCTGACGGGCCTGATCGACGCGGCTTCCAGAATGCGGCCCAGCAGAAGCTGTCAGGATCTGGAGGTCAGCTCCCTCAAAAAGAAGTTCAAGGATAAGAAGTTTGCTGCGGGCTGCTCCCGGGATGTGATCCGGGAGGGAGCCGAGAAGCTTGGCTGGACGCTGGAGGAATTGATGGAAAAGACCATTCTGGCGCAGCGCAGCTGCGAGGCGGCAGTCCATGAGGCTTTGGAGTAACGGTTCATCCGGAGAAAGAAAAGCACCGTGCCTGAAAATCAGGCACGGTGCTTTTTGGTTCTGCAAACAAGTGGACGGGGTGCGTTTGCTTATTCCATGGAGATGATATAGTAGTACACAGGCTGACCGCCGGGAAGAACCGCCACCTCTGCGTCGGGACATGCGGTCTGGAAGGCGTCTGCCGCCTTTTGCGCGTCTTCCTCGGATACATCTTCACCGTAATACAGGGAGATGAACGTGGCGCCGCGTTCTACGGCATCTGCCGCCAGTTTTTCCAGCAAAACCTCCAGAGAGGTGTCCGTTCCGAAGAGCTTTCCCTCTTCCAGCGCCAGATAGTCGCCCTCTTTGATATCAAATCCGTCAAAATCGGAATTGCGGGCAGCATAGGTGATCTGGGCGGTGGTGACAGTGGAAAGGCTCTCTGTCATGGCGCTGATGATGTCATCCGCCTCCGGAGCATCGAAGTCCACGTTCATCATGGCGGTAATGCCCTGCGGGACCGTTTTGGTGGGGATCACCACCACGGTTTTTTCGGTCAGGGCATCACACTGCTGCGCGGCCATAACGATGTTTCCGTTGTTGGGGAGGACAAAGACCACCTCGGCAGGGATCTTATCCACACCTTCCAGAATACTTTCGGTGGAAGGATTCATGGTCTGTCCGCCGGAGACCACGCCATCGGCGCCCAGATCCTGAAACACTGCGGCCAGACCATCGCCGGCACAGACGGCAAGGAACCCGTACTTCTTCTCGGGGGCAGCCACGACATGACCGGCGGACCGGGCGGGAGCCGTTTCCAGTTCAGCTTCCACGGCATCCAGATCATCGGTGCTCTGCGCCTGCCGGCCGGCAGCCAGATCTTCTGCTTGCGTCCGCATATTTTCAATTTTGGCCAGCTCCAGAATTCCGTACTTCTGCGCTTCATTCAGCGCATTGCCGGGAATATCGGTATGGACATGGACCTTGAAGGTGTCGTCATCTTCGCCGATTACCAGACTGTCGCCGATCCCGTTGAGATATTCCCGCAGAGGATCCAGATCCACATCGGGACTGGCCTTACGGACAATGAACACGGTATCAAAGGTGAAGGTGATCTCCTCTTCGCTCAGAGCGGAGAAATCAGCCTTGTCGGGGGCTTTGGACGCTTCGGAGGCTTCCGGGATCGGCTCTCCCCGCAGGTGTGCCAGCATCCCTTCCAGAATCAGAAGATAGCCCTTGCCGCCGGCGTCAACCACGCCGGCCTTTTTTAGCACGGGGTTCATGTCGGTGGTTTGCGCCAGCGCGTTATACCCTTCCTCAATGGCGGCAGCCAGAACGGCCTCCAGATCGGTGACGCCTTCGGCGGCTGTATCCACAGCGCGTTTGGCGGCAAGGCGGGAAACCGTCAGGACGGTGCCCTCGGCGGGCTTCATCACGGCCTTGTATGCAGCGGAGACGCCTTCCTGCATGGCGGCGGCGAAGGCGGATGCATCGGCAGTCTCCATCCCCTTGAGCCCTTTGGACATGCCGCGGAAGAGTAGAGAGAGAATGACGCCGGAGTTGCCGCGGGCGCCCCGCAGCAGGGCGGAGGCGGTCACGGAGGCGGCCTGATCCAGCGTGGCGGGGGCGATCTTGTGAAGCTCCGCCACGGCGGTGGAAATGGTCATGGACATATTGGTGCCGGTGTCGCCGTCAGGAACGGGGAACACATTCAAGTCGTTGATGGCCTGCTTCTGGGCAGTGATGGAGGCGGCGCCGTGCAGCACCATCTGCTTAAAAAGCGCGCCAGTGATCTGTTCGTTCATTGTCCAGCCCTCCTTACAGGATCATGGAGTCCACGCAGACATCCACGGCCTTGACGGCCACGCCGGTGTTGCGGGTCACCACGTAACGGACCTCGTTCATAATGGAACGGCAGACCGCAGGCAGGTTGACACCGTTTTCCACAATGATGTGGAGTTCGATGGAGATGGAGTTGTCATCGTGGTAAGTGATGCTGACGCCCTTGCTCATGGCTTCCCTGCGCAGCAGATGGACCAGACCGTCGGTCATGGAACGGTAAGCCATGCCCTTCACGCCGAAGCAGTTGGTGGCAGCAATGCCTGCGATGTTGGAAAAAACGGCACTGCTGACGGAGACCGCACCTTGTTCAGAGTTGAATTGGATCATGAGAATGTCCTTTCTTTCATGAATTGGAAAAGGAAGTGCACATACTTCCAGGATCACGCGTACTTTTAGAGTTTTATTATATACGATTCTTCTGTAAAGTACAAGTCCCAAAAAGAAATCGGAAAGCGGGGGAAAAGCTATTGAAATACAGAGAAGTTTGCCGTAAAATAAAACAATCAATGGAAGAGAGGGATGCTGCGGGAACGCTTTGCCAGCTGTGGAGGCATCCCGAAAGGAGGAAGATCCATGCGCGTGATCACCGGCTCCGCCAGAGGGCGGCGATTGAAGGAACTGGAGGGAATGGAGACCCGTCCAACAACAGACCGGGTGAAGGAAGGGGTGTTCAGTATCATCCAATTTGAAATCGAGGGCCGTCGGGTTCTGGATCTTTTTGCGGGCACCGGTCAGCTGGGCATTGAATGCCTGAGCCGGGGGGCGGCATCCGCCGTATTTGTGGATCGCCGTGCCGATGCGCTGAAGCTCATTCGGGAAAACCTGAAAACCACAGATCTGTCGGAGCGGGCCAGCGTGGTTTCCGGAGACGCTCTGGAGTTTTTAAAGAGCCGGCGGGAGCGGTTCGATCTGATTTTTCTGGATCCGCCCTACGGTGCGGGGCTTCTGGAGCCTGCGCTGGAGCAGATCGTCAGGTTTGACATTTTATCGCCTCATGGTATAATCGTGGCAGAGCATCCCAAAGAGACCGTCCTGCCGCCGCTGCCTGCGCCTTACCGCGTTCATCGTGTGTATCGGTACGGGAAGATCGGCCTGACCGTGTGCCGGCGGGATCAAGATTAACAAGACGAGGAATCAGTCATGATAAAAACAGCCATCTGCTCCGGCAGTTTTGACCCTGTTACCTTGGGGCATCTGGATGTGATCCGGCGCGCCGCCGCCTGCTTTGATCGGGTCTGGGTGTGTGTAAGCCCCAATGCGGAAAAGCGAAATCAGCTGTTTACACCGGAACAAAAATTGATGCTTGTGGAGGCTGCGGTTGCGGAACTTCCCAATGTGGAGGCAGAGCTGTTTCCGGGCCTTTTGGCGGATTTTGCCGTAGCCCATGGCGCCAATGTGATCGTCCGGGGCGTCCGGAATGCCACGGACTTTGACGTGGAGTATCAAATGGCGTTGATCAACCGCGGTATCCATCCCCGGCTGGAAACCATGCTGCTGCCTGCCAGTGCGGAATATCAGCATTTCAGTTCTTCCATGGTGCGGGAAATGATCCGCTATCACCAGCCGCTGGAAAAGTATCTTCCGGCGTCCATTCTTCCCATGGTGCGGGATTTGATTGAGGAAAAGGAGAATGCATGATGGCAAACAGTGATATCAACCGCCTGATCGATATGTTATATGAGCGGATCGAGGACGCAAAGGCACCTGCGCTGAAGCCGAATATGAGCATGGTGGACCGGGATGAAATGCTGGATCTGCTGGATGAGCTGCGCGCTGCATTGCCGGTTGAGATCAAGCGGGCGCAGGAGCTGCTGGTGGCTCGTGAAAAGTTTGTGGAGGATGCCAAGCGGGATGTAGAGCGTATGATGCGTCAGGCGGAGCTGGAGGCGCGCACCAAGATCTCCGACAGCGAGGTGCTGTATGCCGCGAAAGAGAAGGCACGCCAGATCATCGCCCATGCAGAGGACCGTTCCCGCCAGCTGTATCAGGTTGCCAATGAGTACGCTGAGGACGCTTTGGCCAGAACGGAGGAGGCCGTTCAGGCTGCATTGGATGAAGTGAAGCAGTCCCGCCTGCGCTACCGCAGCGCCTCCGCTGAAAAAATGCAGCAGCAAAGGGAAAAGCTGGAAGGCAGAGCGCCTCAGGAGGAAGAAGGGGAGGAGTAAGCCTGACTCCGGTTGGGCTCCTCAAAAATTTGTTGAAAATGACGGAAAAGACGGGGAAACTTTTGGGCTGAATATGCTATCTTGCGGTTTCCTTGAATGAAAAAGCACCGCCGACACAATATATTGTGTCGGCGGTGCTTTTCTGATTTACGTCAACTATACGGGGAAGTGCAGGAAAAAGATAGAAAAATGCCCAAATATCGGGAAAATGCCAGCTTTTCCTTCCGGGCTGTCGGAAAAAAAGCCTTGCATTTTTGGGTGAATTTGCTATACTCAAACTACATGGTGGGGAAAAGTGGGGGCTTTTGGGTGTATAGTGTCATAGATTCCCCATTCTGTCCCAAAAAGAGAGAAGGAGGGGAACGCGGATGGCACGGTTGATGGGAAAATCCAACAACAGCATTGATACCAAAGGCCGTCTGGTGATCCCTTCCAACATGCGGGAAGCACTGGGAGACACGTTCTATATCACCATCGGCGCAGAGCACTGCCTGACGGTCTATCCGCAGGCCAAGTGGGAGCAGATGTCTGAGGATATGGATGATCTGCCCTATACCGAGGCGCGGGCGTTAACCCTGCTGTATGCCAATGCAGTGGAGTGCCAGCCGGACGGACAGGGACGCGTGCTGATCCCTGCCAATCTTCGCAAATATGCGGGGTTGAAAAAGACAGCCACCATTGTGGGACTCAATACCTCTGCCGAGATCTGGGACGAAGAGACGTGGTCTTTGCGGGAACAGAGGATGCTGGAGGAGGATGACATGGCAGCAGCCATGGATGCCCTTGCCCGTGCCCGGCGGAATCGGGGGTGAGCGTCGTGGAATATGCACATAAGTCAGTGCTGCTGGAAGAATGCTTGGAAGCGCTTCACATCCGCCCTGACGGGATTTATGTAGATGGAACTCTGGGCCGCGCGGGACACTCTTTGGAGATCGTGCGGAGACTGGAACGGGGACGGCTGATTGGAATTGACCGTGATTTGACAGCGATTGAAGCCGCAAAGGAGCGGCTGGCACCATGGATGGACCGTGTGACGCTGATCCATGGGAATTTTGCGGATCTGGAGCGGGAACTGCGGGAAAACGGAATCTCTGGCGCAGACGGGATGCTGTTTGATCTGGGTGTTTCCTCCCCGCAGCTGGATGATGCGTCCCGGGGCTTTTCCTATATGCAGGATGCGCCGCTGGATATGCGGATGGATACCTCGGCGCCGCTGACGGCTTATGAAGTCGTCAATCAATGGAGTTATGAGGAACTGCGCCGCATCTTATATGAATATGGCGAGGAGCGGTACGCTCCGGCAATCGCCAAAGCTGTGGTCCGCACGCGGGAAACCCGTGCCATTGAGACGACCTTGGAGCTGGTGGATGTGATTAAAGGAGCCATGCCTCCGGCAGCTCTGCGGGAAAAGCAGCATCCGGCCAAGCGCAGCTTTCAGGCCATCCGCATTGCTGTGAATGGAGAACTGGATGCGCTTCCTCCGATGTTGAAAGCGGCAGTGGATTTCCTGAATCCCGGCGGACGGCTGGCGGTGATTACCTTCCATTCGCTGGAGGACCGCATTGTCAAGCGCGCCATGCAGGACATGGCTAGAGGATGCACCTGCCCGCCGGAATTTCCGGTATGTGTGTGTGGAAAGAAGCCGAAGATCAAGCTGCTGACCCGGAAGCCGATCGTTTCCGGAACGGCGGAGTTGGCGGACAACCCCCGCGCCCGCAGCGCAAAGCTGCGAGTGGCGGAGAAATGCGACCCCGTTTCCCTGTAAAGACCTGCTGCGGGATGCGGCAGTCATCGGAGAAGCGGCGGGAGAGTCGGACAGGCCTCAGGAACTGTTCCGGTGATACCAAAGAAAAGGCCCCGCAGGAGCGGAGCTTTTGCGGGGAAAGGAGAAAACACTATGGCAGCAACGGCTCGGGAACTGCGATACCGGCAGGGCGGTTATTCCGTAGACGGAAATCTGGCCCGTGAATTGGATTGGGCGGTTCGGGAACGGGAACTGCGCCATGCAGGAGAGGCGCCCCGTCATCAGGAACAGGCGGTGGTCCATGAGCGGCCAAAGGTTCTGGTGCGGGAACGCCAGCAGATATCCCTGTTTTCCGTGCTGGGCTTTGCGGCTGTGGCAGGGCTGGCGGTTCTGGTGCTCATGAGCTATATCCAGCTGACGGCGCTGACCGCGGATACGGTAGCGCTGAAGCAGCAGCTGACCAGTCTGGAAACGGAGCATGCCACATTGACTTCCCAATATGAGCAGATGTTTGACCTGACAACCGTGCGGACAGCGGCGGAGGCCGCGGGGATGACCAAGCCCAGCGCCAGTCAGATCTGCTATTTGGATGTGTCCGGCGGAGACCGGGCTGTGGTCTATCAGGCAGAGGAGCCCAGCGTACTCAGCAGTGTTCTGACCTCGCTGAGCCACAGTTTCTATGCCGTGGTGGAATATTTCCAGTGACCGACGCATTATAATGCACCAGTCATGTACCGGCCGCTGCCGGCGGCTGGACCCGTGTGCCGCAGTCACTATATGATGTATGATACAGCGGGGAGGGAGAAGAACAGCTTCTCGCTCCCCCCGCTCATTTTTGCCCGATGACCCGACGGGGCGTGGCTGCCGCTGACGGGTGCTTGATCCGAGGAGGAATTGGAATATGCCCACAAATCCCCGCAGAAAAAGTGATGCGGCCCGGCGCGCCAATCAGGTGGTCCGCAGCCGGACGGTGCTGGTGATGCTGCTTTTGGGTGTGCTCACCTTTTTGATGCTGTTTTGGAAGCTCTATGATTTGCAGATCAACCGTCATGAAGAACTGCAGGGCAGGGCTGTCAACCAGCAGACGCTCAGCGCGGTGGTCACGGCGTCCCGCGGGACCATTTACGATCGGGGCGGTTACATTATGGCGGCTTCTGCCACGGCGGAAACCGTGCTGCTGTCCCCCAGAGATGTGGCGGCTTTTGTAAAGAGTCAGGAAAAAGCAAATGAGGAAGCGGCGCAGAAGGCGGCGGAAAAGGGAGAGACCTATACGGCGCCGCCCGTGCGGGATCAGGCGTATATTGCCCGCGGATTGAGCCGGATCCTGCAGGTGGATCAGGAAAAAATCGAGAAGTGGATGGCGGACACGGATGATGCCTATGTGGAGGTCAAGAAAAAGGTAGAGCAGGCGGAGGCCGATGAGGTCCGCCGCTTTATGAACGGTGAGATCGACGAGGAGGGAAATGCGCTTACCACGGTGAACGATAAAGGAAACACCGTGTTGATCGCGAATCCCAAAAAGGGACCGACCCGTTTGCAGGGGATCTGGATGCAGCCGGACTCCAAGCGGTATTATCCATACAGCTCTCTGGCAGCCAACGTGCTTGGATTTGTCAACGCGGACAATCAGGGAGGCGTTGGACTGGAAGCCAAATATAATGATCTGCTGGAGGGAACGGCCGGTATGACCGTCAGCTCCAAGAATGCGGCGGGTACGGAAATGCCCAATTCGTACAGCAAGTATTTTGACGCCGAGGATGGCCATGATCTGGTCTTGACGCTGGATGTTGAGGTTCAGTCTTACTTGGAAAAGGGCATCGCAAGCATGGTGAAAAAGTTTGATGCCAAAAACGGCGCCACGGGGATCGTCATGGACGTGAATACCGGCGCTCTGGTGGCCATGGCTTCTTATCCAAACTATGACTCCAACCAGTATGGCACGCTGATTGACGAGTCGCTGCAAAAAAAGCTGGAAGACACGTTGGCGAAGCTGGAACAGCAGCGGAGCACCTATCCGACCGAAGAGGCCTATCAGGCTGCGGTAAGTGAGGCGAAAAGCGCGGCGGTGCAGACCTCCTGGCGTAATAAGTGCATTGACTCCACCTATGAGCCGGGCTCCACCTTTAAGCCCATCACCTTGGCAATTGCGCTGGAGGAGGGACTGATCAACAAAAACTCCACCTTCCACTGCACAGGCTCTGTGAAGGTTCCGGGGTGGCACAAGGCCATCAATTGCTCCAAGCGGGCCGGACATGGCACCCAGACACTGGAGCAGGCCGTGAGAAATTCCTGCAACCCGGCGTTTATCAGCATGGGACTCAAGGTGGGAACAGAGACCTATTACAAGTATCTCAAATCCTTTGGCCTCATGGAAAAGACCGGTGTGGATATGATCGGTGAGGTCGCCGGTATTTTTGCCGGAGAAGAGCAGTTCAACTCCAATGTGGTATCGCTGGCCTCCTATTCCTTCGGGCAGACGTTTAACGTGACGCCGCTGGAGCTGATCCGTGCACAGGCGGCCTGCATCAACGGCGGCTACCTGTATACGCCTTACGTGCTGGAACAGGAGCTGGACAAAGACGGCAACATTCTGTACCAGCATGAAACCGCTCCGGTCCGTCAGGTCATCAGTGAGGAGACCTCCGCCACGGTTCGGGAATGTCTGGAATATGTTGTGGCGAAGGGCGGCGGTAAAAACGGTCAGGTAGCCGGTTACCGGATCGGCGGCAAAACCGGCACGGCTGATAAAACGGGAACCAGAACTGCCGAAAATCCCCGCGGTGATGTGGTGGTATCCTTTATGTGCTTTGCTCCGGCGGATGATCCGCAGTATATCATGCTGCTGACGCTGGATACCCCCAGCCGGAATACCGGCACACCGGTCTTTGGCGGAACCATGGTGGCTCCGGTTGCGTCCGGTATTATGGCGGATATCCTGCCGGTGCTGGGGATCGAGCCGGATTATACGGCTGAGGAACTGGCGGGTGCTGACACCAATGTGCCGAATGTGGTGGGCGCAACGGTGGAAAACGCCAAGGCAAAACTGAAAGCGGCTGGATTTGCCTGCCGGACAGTGGGCAGCGGAGACACCGTTACGGATCAGACTCCGGCAGGCGGCGCCATCGTGCCCAACAACGCTACGGTAGTGCTGTATCTGGGGGCTGAGAAAGGGAATCAACCGGCTGTCATGCCCAATGTGGTGGGACGCACGGCTTCAGAGGCCAACAAGATTTTGGCGGATGCGGGACTGATTATGAAGGTTTCCGGCGCGACGAACGCCAGTGCCGGAAATGTCAGAGCCATTTCTCAAAGTGTGGATGCCGGTACGGAGTTGAAAGCCGGAACGGTGGTTACGGTTCAGTTTGGTGACAGCGGTGTGCTGGATTAAGGCAGATTCTGCAAGATTTTTGGCACTTTTCTCCGTATACTTCACATTTCCTGACGCCTATAATAAAATAACCGTGAAATGGACTGCCGACAGGCGCCGAAGCTGTGAAAAGGAGCAGAGCGTATGAAGTTGAAAGACATATTGAAGGGGATTGAGATCCTCACCGCCACGGCGGATCTGGAAATGGAGATCCACGGGGTCAGCTATGATTCCAGAACCACCCGGTCTGGAGATTTGTTTGTTGCGATGCCCGGATTTGCGGCAGACGGCCATACGTTCATTGGAAAGGCTGTGGCTGCGGGAGCCGCGGCGGTGCTGTGCGAGCGGCTGCCGGAGGAGGCGGTCCCCTGCGTACAGGTGGCGGATGCACGGCGGAGCCTTGCGGTGCTGGGAGCCAATTTCTTCCATCATCCAGCGCAGAGCATGACGATGATCGGCGTTACCGGCACCAACGGGAAGACGACAACGACCTATCTTTTGAAGGCGGTTCTGGAACAGGCCGCAGGCGCAAAGGTGGGATTGATCGGCACCAATCAGAATATGATCGGGAATGAGATCCTTCCCACGGAGCGCACGACACCGGAGTCTTTTGAACTCCAAAAGCTGTTTGCCCGTATGAGAGACGCGGGCTGCACCCATGTGGTCATGGAGGTTTCCTCCCATGCGCTGACACTGGATCGGGTCTGGGGGGTTCCGTACGCAGTCGGCATTTTTACAAATCTGACGCAGGACCATCTTGATTTTCACAAGACCATGGAGGCTTATTGCGACGCCAAGGCCCTCTTGTTCCGCAATTGCGGGATCGGCGTTGTCAATGCGGATGATGTCTGGACTGCCAGACTGCTGAAGGATGCCGCCTGCACGCCCTTTTTCTACGCGGAACGGGCGGAAGCGGATCTGCGCGCGGAGGAGATCTCACTGGCGGCGGATCATGTGGCCTTTACGGCTGTGACAAAGGAAGCGCGGGTACCGGTGCGGGTCAATATTCCCGGCGGCTTTATGGTGTATAACACCTTGGATGTGCTGGGAGCGGCACTGGCGCTGGGAATTCCGCTGGAACAGAGCGCGGCAGTGCTGGCACGGGTGCCGCATGTCAAGGGCAGGGTGGAGGTGGTCCCCACGCCCGGTAAAGATTATACAATCCTGATCGACTATGCCCACTCTCCGGATGGAATGGTGAATGTGCTTTCCACCGTAAAGGGGTTTGCCGGAGGGAGAACCATTGCGCTGTTCGGGTGCGGCGGTGACCGGGATAAGACCAAGCGGCCCAAAATGGGGCGGGTTGCCGCGGAGCTGGCAGATTTTGCGGTGGTGACCACCGACAATCCCCGCACGGAAAAGCCGGCTGATATCATTGCGGATATTCTGCCGGGGTTTGCAGGCAGCGATACGCCCTATGTGGTCGTGGAGGACCGGATCGAGGCCATTCACTGGGCCATGGATCATGCGCAGAAGGGAGATGTGATCGTCCTCTGCGGAAAGGGACATGAGACCTATCAGGAGATCAACCACGTGAAGCACCATATGGATGAACGGGAAATCGTGGCAGATTACCTGAAAAACGGAAATTGAAGAGAACGCACAAAAGGGAGAGAGACCTATGGAGATCATATTACTGCTGGCGGCGCTGGTCAGTCTGATTCTGACGGCGGTGCTGGGCCGGTTCGTACTGGCGGAACTGCGAAAACTGAAGGCCGGACAGGAGATCCGGAAGGACGGCCCCGCATGGCATGCAGGAAAGGCAGGAACCCCTACGATGGGGGGCATCATGTTCATTCTGGCCACAGGGATCACGGTGATGGTTTTGGGCTGGCAACCGATGCTGGAAGGAAAATTCGACCACCTGTACGGCTACCTCTTTGCGCTGATTTTTGGCTTGATTGGTTTTGTGGATGATTACCGCAAGGTGCGTCAGCACCAGAACGAGGGACTGACTGCCAAACAGAAGTTTGTTTTACAGCTGGCAGCTGCCGTTTTGTTCTTGGTTCTGATGCGCTACGAGGGATTGCTGACCAATGAGCTGTATATCCCGTTTTTACAGGTGTCGGTCACCATCAATTGGGTGGTATACCTGATTTTCGCGGCGTTTGTGATCGTAGGCTGTGTCAACGCGGTCAATCTGACGGATGGCGTGGATGGTCTGGCCACCGGCGTTACTTTTGTGGTGATGGTCTTTTTCGCCGTAACGGCTGCATTGTGGCGGATGACGACCTTGGCGCTGTTTCCGGCGGCGCTGGCCGGAGGACTGGCAGCCTTTTTCCTGCTGTATAATCACCACCCTGCCAAAGTGTTTATGGGAGATACCGGCAGCCTCTTTCTGGGCGGCGCCGTGGCGGCGCTGGCATTTGCCATGGATATGCCGTTGATCCTGATTCCTGTGGGAATCATTTACATTGCGGAGACATTGTCTGATATTATACAGGTCGTATACTTCAAGGCGACCCACGGCAAGCGCTTTTTCAAAATGGCGCCCCTGCACCATCATCTGGAACTGTCCGGCTGGAGTGAAAAAAAGCTGGTGATGGTATTCTCCGGCATTACACTGGTATGCTGTGTGGTGGCTTATCTGGGGATCGCCGGAAGATATTGAGGCTAAGCGGAAATTTCCGGCGTAAGCGGACAGAGCCGGGAAAATCCAACCATTCTATTGAGGGAAAGGAGGGGGAAGATGGCGCAGCAGAGGCGCATGACGTCAGCGGAGCGGCGGGCAGCCATGGAGCGGTACGAAGTTCGGAAGCGTCAGGAGCAGGAGGCGGAGCAGGCGCGTCGGGAGCGGGTCCGCCGGAGAAAAGAAAAGGAAGCAGAGAGCCGGGAACTGGCAAAGGGCCCCATTGACCTTCCTTTCTGCCTGCTGGTGCTGCTGCTGACAGCGATCGGTCTGATTATGCTGCTCTCCGCCAGCTTTCCCTCCGCCTATTACGAGACTGACGGGAAAAACCCCATGTTTTACTTTACCCGACAGGCTGTTTTTGCCGTCATGGGAATTGCCGCCATGTTTCTGATCGGGAAGATCAATTATCAGAGATTCCGGGGAGCCGCCAAACTGATGCTGTATGTGGCCATTATTCTGCTGGTGCTGGTCATCGTTCCCGGAAACCCCATTGCCGTTACCCGCAACAATGCCACCCGTTGGCTGGGCGTAGGAGATCTGTTCACCTTCCAACCGTCAGAAATCGCAAAAATGGCGGTTGTATTGTACTTTTCGGACAGTATATCCCGCAAAAAAGACCGTATGCATACCACCAGATATGGAATCGTTCCATATCTTGGGATCTTGGGTGTGATTTCGGTTTTGATGCTTTTGGAACCGCATCTTTCCGGTACTGTGCTGATCCTGAGCGCCGGCGCGGTATTGATGCTGGTGGGCGGGATCAACTGGGGCTGGGTCTTTGCCGCGGTGGGCGGCGCTGGCGGTGTGCTGTTTTTGATGCTGTCCGGCATCATCAAATACGGACAAAGCCGGATCGCCATGTGGAAGGATCCCTTCATTGACCCGCAGGGAGCCGGCTATCAGCTGTCACAGAGCCTCATTACCATTGGCTCCGGAGGCTTGCTGGGTGTGGGGCTTGGCAAGAGCCGGCAGAAATATCTGTATCTGCCGGAGGAACACAATGATTTTATTTTTGCGATTGTCTGTGAGGAGCTGGGGCTGATCGGAGCTGCCGTGATTATGCTGCTGTTTGCGGCGCTGATCCTGAGAGGCTATTGGATCGCGCTCCATGCCCGGGACCGCTTCGGCAGTCTCTTGGTGGTGGGCGTGACCACCTTGATCGCCATGCAGACCTTTTTGAACATTGGCGTGGTGACCGGACTGCTGCCCACAACAGGAATTTCCCTGCCGTTTTTCAGCTACGGCGGCACAGCACTGTCCATGCAGCTGGCGGAAATGGGCGTTGTCCTGTCGGTATCCCGTCAGATGAAGCCTACCAGAGCGGGATAGGCCCGTGGAATGGTTTTCCAAGGAAAATCTGCAGTTCCGCAGGAAAACAGGAGGTGATCGGATGGAAAAGAAAGGGAAACGTGTCATATTTACCTGCGGAGGGACCGCAGGACATATCAACCCCGCCATTGCGCTGGCCCAACGGATGGCGGAGCAGTCGGCTGAGACGGAATTCCTGTTTGTGGGCGCGGAACGGGGACTGGAAAAGGATCTGGTGCCCAAGGCGGGCTATGATTTCCGGACCGTTCATATCTCCAGCTTCCATCGTTCGCTGCGGCTGAAAGAAGTCAAGCATAATTTGATTTCTTTATATAATCTGACCCGGGCGCCGCGGGAGGCGCGGGCCATCCTGCGGGAGTTCCGGCCTGATGTGGTCATCGGAACCGGCGGATATGCCAGCTTTCCTATGGTGAAAGAAGCCGCCAAGGCGGGGATCCCGACGGCGGTCCATGAATCCAATATGGTGCCGGGATTGACCACGGAAATGCTGGAGCCGTATGCGGATCGCATTATGGTGGGGTTTGAATCCTGCCGCCGGAATTACAAGCACCCTGAGAAGGTGGTCGTCACCGGTACGCCGGTGCGGGGAGATTTCTTTGCCCGTACCAAAGCGGAGGCCAAAAAGAGCCTTGGGATGGATGACGGGCGGCCCTTGGTGGTTTCCTTCTGGGGTTCTCTGGGGGCTTCCGGAATGAACCGCCGGATGGCGGAGTGCCTTGCGCTGGAGGCGGCAAAGGAGCCGTTTTATCATATTCATGGCGCAGGGCAGGAAGGCTGTGCCGGAGTGAAAAAGCTGCTGGAGGAGAAGGGCGTTGACCTGCGGCAGCATCCCTCTTTGCAGGTGCGGCCTTATATCTACGATATGGCGCAGGTCATGCGGGCGGCAGATCTGGTGATCTGCAGAGCGGGAGCGTCGACCATCAGCGAGCTGACGGCGCTGGGGGTACCGGCGCTGATGGTTCCGTCGCCGTATGTGACCAATCATCATCAGGAAAAGAATGCCCGTGTGCTGGAAAAAGCGGGCGGCGCAGAGGTGCTGCTGGAAGAGGACAGCTCCGGTCAGGCGCTGTTTCAGGCAATGTGCCGGATTCTGCGAAATTCGGAAAAACGAAGCTCCATGGAACGGGCAATGGCGCAATTGGGGATCCGGGATGCCACAGAACGGATTCTGGAGGTCATTCAGGAAATTACAAAGGAACCATGACCCGCTGCTTTCCATAGGATGGATTGTTGAACCATTCTTTGGGAGCGGAGGGAAAGAATATGAGCCAGCTTTTGGTAAAGGGCGGCTGCCGTCTGACCGGCGAGGTAACGGTTCAGGGAGCAAAAAACAGTGTCCTGCCGATTTTGGCAGCTACGCTGCTGACCGGCAGTCCGGTGATGCTGCGGGGGTGTCCGCACCTGCGGGACGTAGACGCGTCCATTCGTATTTTGCAGGGGCTGGGCTGCCGTGCAGTCTGGGAGCAGGACGGTCTGGCAGTGGATACGGCCGGACTGGAGGGCTGTTCGATTTCTGACAGCCTCATGCGGGAAATGCGCTCCTCTGCGATTTTTCTGGGAGCGATTCTGGCCCGCTGCGGACGGGCGGAACTGAGCTATCCCGGCGGCTGCGAACTGGGCCCGCGGCCCATTGATCTGCATTTGGCAGGTCTGAGGGATCTGGGGGCGGAGATCGATGATACCGGCGGTCACCTGCGCTGTCGGGCAGTCCGGCTGCGGGGAGCGGATCTGGTGTTGAGCCTGCCGTCTGTGGGGGCTACGGAAAACCTCATGCTGGCAGCCTGCGGCGCGGAGGGGATCACCACGATTTCCAATGCCGCGCGGGAGCCGGAGATCATCGATTTGCAGGCATTCCTCAATGCCTGCGGAGGCTGTGTATCCGGAGCGGGAACGTCCACGGTGACCATTCGGGGCGGAAGGCCGCTGCACGGATGCACCTACACGGTGATGCCGGACCGCATTGTGGCGGCGACATATCTCTGCGCCGCGGCTTCTGCCGGCGGCAGGATCTTTCTGCGGGGCGCACGGGAAGCGCATCTTGCCACTGTGACGGCGCTGCTGCGGGAGGCCGGCTGCACGGTGGCGTCAGATGCGGCAGGGATCGGCTGCACCTGCGAAGGGAGGCTGCGGGCGGTGCGTCCTGTGCGGACAGCGCCCTATCCGGGCTTTCCCACGGATGCGCAGGCAGTGTTGATGGCGGCGCTGCTGCGGAGTCGGGGAACTACCGTGTTTGAGGAAAATATGTTCGCCAGCCGCTACCGCCATGTAGATGAGCTGATCCGCATGGGCGCCGATATCCGGGTGTCCGGACGGACGGCGGTGGTCAGCGGAACGGAACGGCTGTATGGCGCGCCGGTCCGGTGCACGGATCTGCGCGGCGGCGCGGCGCTCTGTGTGGCGGCACTGGCGGCAGAGGGAGAGAGCCGGATCACGGAGATCAGTCATATTGACCGTGGATATGAATGTTTAGAGCGGGATTTGGCGGCCTTGGGCGCGGAGATCGTGCGGGCGGAAACAGATGAGAGCGAAGGGTAGTATCAGCATGGCAAGACGCAGAAAATCCAACCGGCGGCGCAGGGGGAGCTTTGGCTTCCTCTATAAGCTGCTGTCCATTCTGGTGATCTGCGGCGCTGTGGTGGCGGCAGTGACGCTGTTTTTCCGGGTGAACAATGTGGAGATCCTTGGAGAAGAGCGGTACACGGAGGAAGAGATTCTGGAGGCGTCCGCCATTGAGACCGGAGACAATCTGTATCTGCTGAACAAAAATGCCGTAGCCGGCGGAATCCGTGCGGCGCTGCCGTATATCGAGCAGATCCGGATCAACCGGCGCCTGCCCGATACGCTGGTGATCGAGGTCAAGGAGTGCGGAACGCCCTTTGCCTTGGTGCAGGAGGGCAGCGCATGGCTTGTCAGTCCCAAGGGAATGATTGTAGACCAGCTGACACCGGAGGCGGCGGCAGACTATGGAACCATCACGGGCTGCCAGCTGCTGGCGCCTACGGTGGGGACCCATCTGGCGCTTGCCACGGAATATGCCCAGCAGCAGGAGAGTCTGCTGGCGCTGATGAAGGCGTTGGAGGAATTGGGGATGCTGGCGGATACGGATGGGATCCGGCTGGATGACCTTTCCGCCATTCGCATGGATTATCTGGGGCGGTTTACCGTAAAAATGCCCTATGGGGCAGATTACATTTTGAAGCTGAAAATGCTGCGGCAGGCCATTGAAAGCGACAAGGTGCAGGACAATATGACCGGAACGTTTGACATGATGCGGGAAAACGGACGGATCTATCTGGACCAGAGCACGCGGTAAAGCGGGGAAGGAAGTTGGCAGATCCGGAATGGGTGGGGCATTTTTCGATGGAACGCTCCTTTTTCAGAAAAAAAGATAGGAAAACGTGTCGGGACACTTGACCGGAAGGAGAAAGTGTCTTACAATAAACTAAATCACCTGTACCACAGGATATTGGGTCAGTTAACGGGCTTTTCAGCCCGCTTCTACAAATGATAGCAGGAGGCACCAGTATGGCATTCGGATTGGAAACAGGTCCTGATACCGTTGTGAATATTAAAGTCATCGGCGTCGGCGGCGCCGGCAATAATGTTGTGAACCGCATGGTCCGTTCCGGGACCAAAGGTGTGGATTTTGTGGCGGTCAATACCGATAAGCAGGCGCTGAACGTTTCCAGCGCCACCTACAAGATCCAGATCGGCGAAAAGCTGACCCATGGTCAGGGCGCAGGCTCCGACCCGGAGGTGGGCCGCAAGTCCGCGGAAGAGAGCCGGAACCAGATCGCAAAGGCGCTGGAGGATACGGACATGGTCTTCATCACCGCCGGCATGGGCGGCGGCACCGGCACCGGCGCGGCACCCATTGTGGCGGAAATTGCCAAGGAGATGGATATTCTCACGGTGGCTGTGGTCACCAAGCCCTTCGGCTTCGAGGGCCGCCGCCGTATGCAGCAGGCTGAGTCCGGAATTGCGGAGTTGAAGGATAAGCTGGACTCGCTGGTGATCATTCCGAATGAGCGGCTCAAGCACGCAACGGATCAGAAGATCACGTTTGCAAACGCTTTCGAGATCGCCGATGACGTTTTGCGTCAGGCGGTTCAGTCTATTTCCGATCTGATCCGGGATACCGGATTCATCAATCTGGACTTTGCCGATGTCACTGCCATCATGAAAAATGCCGGTATGGCGCATATGGGCGTTGGCCGCGCTGCCGGCAAGGGAAAGGCGGAGGAGGCTGCCAGAATGGCTGTTTCCAGTCCTCTGCTGGAGACTTCCATCGAGGGCGCCAAGGGCGTGCTGATCAATGTGACCGGCTCCATGGATATCGGACTGGAGGAAGTGGAGCAGGCTGCATCTCTGGTACAGCAGGCGGTCCATCCCGATGCCCTCACGATTTTCGGCGCGACCTTCGACGAGACGCTGGATGATGAGATCCGCGTTACGGTCATTGCCACGGGCTTTGATAAGGGGATCAGTCCCCTGCCCAAAGTAGCGGGCACCGCGGAGGCGCGGCCGGCTGCCAGTGCGGTGACGCCCATTGATGTGGAGGCAGAGCTGAAGCAGGAGGAAGAGGAAAACGATCCTTTTGAGGATATTTTTAAAATTTTCAATAAGCGCGATTGATTGTTAAAGATTGGCGGACCTCACAGCTTTTTGGCTGTGAGGTCCTTTTTTCTCCCTGATGTGCGGCAAAAGAAAAAAAGTCCATGGTCCTGCTGCCGCTTTTTGCTGGGGGTGTGATTTTGAAGAACGGCAGAAAATAACCGCGCCGGCAAAACCGGCATCTTTCATGTTTTTCAGAAAGGAGTGTTTTTATTTGTATGGGATCTCAAAAACAGGAAAACGTTTCCTGCGGCTGGGAACTGCGTGCGTTCTGGCAGTGTTTCTTTGTGCGGCCGTCCCTGCCGGAGCTGCCGACATGACCCCGCGGATGCTGGTTCCGGTCGGTCATACGGTAGGGATCAAGCTGTTTGCCCGCGGCGTTGTAGTTGTGAAAGCCCCGGACAGCGGGACACCGGCCCAGACTTGCGGTCTGCGGGCAGGGGACGTGATCGTCAAGTGCGGAGGCAGCACGGTTACCTCCACGGAACAGTTTCAGACATTGCTGCAAGAAAGCGACGGAACCCTCACAGATCTTCAGGTCCAGCGGCAAAACGGACCTGTGACGCTGCGGGTGGAGCCGACACCCAATGATCGGGGACTTTACTGCATCGGCGCATGGATTCGGGACAGTATGGCGGGCATTGGGACAGTGACGTATTATGATCCGGCGACAGGCACATTCGGAGCATTGGGACACGGGATTACGGATGTGGATACCGCACAGCTGATGCCCTTTGCAAACGGAGCCATTCTGCCCTCTGCGGTAAAAGCGGTGAAAAAGGGAGAAGCCGGTCAGGCGGGAGAGCTGAAAGGCAGCTTCGACCTTTCAACAGAGTTGGGCGAATTGTACGCGAACACCGGCAGCGGTGTATTTGGGACCATGAAGGAGTCCCGCAGCTTGCCGGGCACCCCGATTCCGGTGGGACAGGCAGAGCCGGGAGCGGCGGTGATCCGCGCCAATGTGAAAGGCGATGCAGTGGAAGAATACGCCGTTGAAATTTTGAAGGTTGCGCCGGGAGCTTCCGGCGGTCGGGAGCTGGTGCTTTCCGTGGAAGATCCCGTGCTTTTGGAGGAGACAGGCGGCATTGTTCAGGGAATGAGCGGCTCGCCGGTCATCCAGAACGGAAAACTGGTTGGAGCAGTCACCCACGTTTTATTAAATGACCCAACCAAAGGATATGGAATTTTGATAGAAACTATGCTGGAGGCGGCAGAATAACCAGATAGGGGCAGAAATGCCCCTATCAATTTTCCTTTCGTTATGATAGGATATTTCTAACAAAATAAAGGGGGGATACCTATGAAAGTACGCATTCAAACACTGTGGAAAGTGCCTGTATACTGTGCTGCTGCAAGTTGGATCAGCTTTTATCTGACAGTCTATCTTGGCGGACCCTTCTTCATAGTAAGAACGGTTGGCGCTGACGGTGTAACACAGGTTTCGGTTGATCCGGTTCGGTCTGCAATCTTCAAGGCTGCACTTTTCCTGATCGTATTGCTGGTTGGTGGCCTGTGGGTATTCCGCTCCATGTCGAAAGCAGAAATTGGGGTATCTGCCGGAATTGCAGCAGGCATTTACCTGCTGATCGTTTTAGCACAACTTTATATTTCAGATTTTCCTCTTTCTTTGAGCATGACTCTGGCATATATTCAAGATTGGACAGGGACGCTGGCCTCTTTCCTTATGAAACTGACGGATAATCTTACCATATCTGTCATTCTTTCTTCGTTTGCGCCGCTGTTATTTCTTCCTTTCGGTCGAAAACGCGATACATAGGAACAGGGATCTGCACATTTTTTCGGCCCCTTTCCTGCGTCTGAAAACTGTTGTCCCGAATGGCAGTCACGGCGGAACGGCTCTCCGGCTATCCGGTACGAAAGCTTATTCAGAGCCGTGACCCATGTTTTATTGAATGCCCCAACCAACATGAATTTTGTAAGATCCATGGTGCAAAAAAAATATGAAGGACGTGTATGTTGAAGGCAGCCGATGCTGTTTATGAAACCGAAAGGAGGTCTGCATGAACCGGAAAAGGAACATCATTGTGAAGGGCGTTTTTCTATTGATGCTGATTATATCTGCTTCTATTGCGGGAATTTCCTTGAAGAGAACCAGTGACCACAGGTTTTCCCGATATGTGATGGAAGAAGGGCCTTGGGGTTCGGAGCATACATGGGTTTCAGACGATGGAAACAGTTATATTGTCGGCGAAAATCGCGGTGCAACAGCTTATTTTAAGAGCGGAGAAGAGTGGAGCGCTTATGCTCTGCATTGTCGGGACCGGCTTGCGTATCTTGGAGACGAAAACGGAAACAGTCCGGAAAGCGATCCATGCCGCATGAAATTTGATGGAACCACGTTTGTCCTTTCTGAGCTGAGCAAGGACGTCTTTGGAAATGAGGAGTACCGTTACATAGTGGCAGAGGAAAAGACGGGTCAAAATGAAAAATTTCCGGTTTCCTGAGTGCTTTTATATGGGTCGATACAGGAAAAGCATACCATACAGCCTGCCATGCATCTGAAAAGACGCATGGCGGTTTTTACGGAAAACTGACGGATCAAACGGTTTACATTTCCCCGAAATCGTGGTAAACTGAACCCCGTTCGAAAAAAGGAGGTGCCTGCCATGGAGGCGGAAATTCGGCGGCTGCTGGGAGAGACCGCGGCTGTTGGAACAAGGATCTGTTGTTTTCCGGAGGTGGATTCCACCAATACCCGCGCCAAGGAGATGGCGCTGGAGGGGGCCCCTCACGGCACGGTGGTTCTGGCGGACTGCCAGACGGCAGGACGCGGCCGTTTGGGACGGACGTTCCAATCCCCCAAGGGCAAGGGACTTTACGGGTCTGTGCTGCTGCGCCCAGACCTTCCGGCGGAACGTCTGGTGCCGGTGACGGCTCTGGCGGGGGCGGCAGCCTGCCGGGCGGTGAAGCGGATATGCGGCATTTATCCGGCGCTGAAATGGCCCAATGATCTTGTGCTGAACGGAAAGAAACTATGCGGGATCCTGACGGAGCTGGTAACAGACGCCGGTGGCTCCCTGTGCCTGATCGTAGGCGTGGGCATCAATGTCGCGCAGCGTGCGGAGGACTTCACTCCGGAGGTTGCGGAGGTGGCTGCATCGCTGGAGATGCTGCTGGGACGGGCGGTTTCCCGTCCCGCATTGACGGCGGCGCTGCTGGAAGAGCTGGACAGGGCCTATCAGAAATTGGAGGCAGGCGCGCTGGAGGAGGAGCTGGCTTTTTATCGGGAGCACTGCTTGAATCTTGGCAGACCTGTGCGTCTGCAGGGACCGGAGGGGACGCAGGAGGCTCTGGCAGTGAACGTGGACGGAGCGTTTGGGCTGGTGGTTCGATTGCCGGACGGCACGGAAAAAACGATACGTTCCGGAGAAGTCTCCGTGCGCGGGCCTGATGGATATGCGGAATGAAAGAGGCGGAATGAAGTTGCGGTTACTTTGGGAATTGTTTTGGACCTTTGCAAAAATGGGGGTCATCACCTTCGGCGGCGGCATGGCCATGCTGCCCATCCTTCAACGGGAGGTGGTGGAGGTAAAAAACTGGGCGACGGAGGAGGAACTGGTGGATTATTACGCCATCGGCCAGTGTACGCCCGGGATCATCGCGGTCAATACGGCCACGTTTGTGGGACAGCGGCAGGGCGGTGCGGCCGGCGGGATCGCGGCAACACTGGGGCTGGTGTTTCCCTCTCTTGTGATTATTTCCATTCTGGCGGGGCTGATTACCAATTTTTCTGATTTGGCAGTGGTGCAGAATGCCTTTGCCGGGATTCAGGTCTGCGTCTGTGTGCTGATTTTGAATGCCACTATGAAGCTGAAAAAGAAAGCGGTGGTAGACGGCTGGACCACTGCAATTTTTCTGGCGGTGCTGGCAGGCAGCGTGCTACTGGATCTTTCTCCGGTATGGTTCGTTCTGGTGTCGGCGCTGCTGGGGATTTTGCTGAAGAACCGGGAGGTGAAGGGGGCGTGATCTTTTTACGGCTGTACTTGGAATTTTTTAAAACGGGTCTTTTTGCCATTGGCGGCGGTATGGCCACGCTGCCCTTTCTGAAGGAGATCGGGGAGAGCACCGGCTGGTTTACATACGCGGATATGATGAATATGCTGGCGGTATCTGAGTCTACTCCGGGGCCCATCGGCATCAACATGGCAACTTATGTGGGCTATACAGTAGGCGGTGTGCCGGGAGCGGTCATTGCCACATTGGGGGAGGTCACGCCTTCCATCATCGTGATCCTCATTGTGGCGGCCATGCTGAAAAAGTTCCGGGAGAACCGCTACGTGGAAATGGCGTTCTACGGGCTGCGGCCTGCTTCAACAGGTCTGATCGGCGCGGCCTGCGTGACGGTGGTGCTGGAGGTGTTGACCGGCATTGAGGTCTTTTCAGCCGATGGCGTATTCATCAATACGTTCCGGCTGACGGGAGAGCATTGGATCCGGTGGCCCGGTGTGGCGCTGGCGGCGGTGCTGATCGTTCTCACCAATTTTGTAAAACCGGTCAGGAACTGGCATCCCATTGTGTTTATAGCCCTTTCCGCGGTTGTGGGGATCGTATTTGGTTTTGCGGGCGTCTGAAGCGGTCCGGTCATGGCTTGAAAGGTGCAAAAAAGGACAGACAGCAAGTGCTGTCTGTCCTTTTTGCAAAACAGGGATTTTGCGGGCTGCCGCAGGTCATTTCATGCGCTTGAGCGTTTCCAGCACCATCGCCCACAGACGCTGTGTGGAGGCGATGTGGAGACGCTCCCGGCAGGTATGGATCTCCGTCAGATCCGGTCCCATGGAAACGCAGTCCAGACCGGGGAGCTTTCCGGAGAAGATGCCGCACTCCACGCCGGCATGGATGGCCTCGATCTTGGGGGCGTGACCGTATTGCTCTGTGAAAACTTCCACCAGAAGGTCCCGCAGAGGGGAGTCGGGAAGGTATTCCCAGCCGGAATAGTCACCGAAAACAGCCGTAGAGCCGCCGAAGGTTTCCGTGAGACAGGTCAGACGCTCCACCAGCATCTGCTTTTGACTCTCCACGCTGCTGCGGACGCAGAAGGAGGCGGAGACTGCGGACGCTTCCGTGGTGAGAACGCCCAGATTCAAGGAGGTCTGCACCAATCCGGCGATGTCAGCGCTCATGGCCTGAATCCCATTGGGGGCACAGATCAGGAAGCAGAGAATGCGCTGCGTGGAGGCCTTGTCCATGGGAACGGCGCCGCTGCCGGATTCCGCGGCGGATACAAAGACAGCTGCATCCGTTGCGCGGTACTCGTTTTTCAGCTGCTGGTCCAGCCTGCGGCAGACGGCAAAAACAGCATCAGGCGCATTGGTGACCACGGTGGCGGAGGACTCCCGGGGAATGGCGTTGTCTTTTAAGCCGCCGCGGACCTCTACCAGCCGCAGCTCCGCCTGTTGTGAGATGGCATACAGCACGCGCCCAAGGAGCATGTTGGCATTGCCAAGCCCCTTGTCGATCTCTACGCCGGAGTGGCCGCCCTGAAGGCCGCCTACCGTAATGGTGAGAGTTTTCCCCGCATAGGGGGTGCGCTCCACAGGCAGAGTACACCGGGTCATGTTGCCGCCGGCGCAGCTGACGGTGAACACCCCCTCCATCTCGGAGTCCAGATTCAGCATCCGGCGGCCTTTCAGCATGGAGACATCCTCCATCCCCACGGCGCCGAGCATCCCGATTTCCTCGTCCACGGTGAATACTGCTTCCAGACGGGGGTGCGGGATCCCGTCAGCGTCCAGAATGGCCAGAGCCATCGCGACGGCAATGCCGTCATCGCCGCCCAGCGTAGTGCCTCTGGCGTAAACGGTGTCCCCCTCCACGGCCAGATCCAGACCTTCCGTCTCCATGTCCTTTTCACAGTCCGGAGCCTTTTCACAGACCATATCCACATGGCCCTGCAGAATAACGGGCGCAGCAGATTCATAGCCGGGGGCGGCCTCTTTGATGATGACCACATTGTTCAGGGAATCCTGATAGGCTTCCAGATTCCGCTGACGTGCAAAGTCCATCAGCCAGTCACTGATGGCTTTGGTATTGCCGGAGCCGTGAGGGATGGCACACAGTTCCTCAAAAAAGTGAAAAACGCCCTTTGGCTCCAGATGTTCCAGAATCGACATTGTGTGATGCTCCTTTTCAGGTTGATTGACTTATTTTTTCAGCTGGTAGCGTTCGCTGCCGGCGTGCTCGATATACTGCTGATCCAGCAGAAATTCCAAGACCTGCCCGGCGGCCAGCGTTCCATCCTGAACTTTGACTTTGCGGCGGGACCAGAAGGGACCGGCCTTCATGCCGCTGATCAGGCGGGCGGTCTCCTGTTTGGTGATGGTACCGTGCTGTTTCAGGTATTTTACCACCCGGCTGCCGCAGGCGCTCATCAGGCTTCGCTGAAGATCTTCCTCCTGATCCAGAGACTTTTTCAGTCCCCAAGCATAGACGATGGCGCCTGCCAGCGCAAAGAGGGCAATGCCCAGAAGGATCTGTCCGGTACTCATGTCCGGTCCTTTCCAGCATAGCGGATAAATCCATTGTTCCGCAGGATCTGCATATAGTTCACCAGCCGGTCATAGAGCGGTTCGGCTGATGCGCCGAACTCGGCTTTCACCAATTGAGCCAGCTGGCCTACGGTCCGCTGACCGTCAATGCGCTGAAAGATGAAGCTGCCCATCGTGTCCAGATCAATGTGGCTGACCCGCGGGCGGCGGAAGAAACGCTGTGCGATCCATGCATAAAAGCCCCGATGGACCATATGAATGGTCACGATGCCGTTTTCCTTGACATCCCAGCTGTTTTTTTCAGAGATGACGGGCACATAATCCAAATAATTTTCCTGTTTTTTTGCCATAGCGATCCTCCTGCAAAAACTGGGCTATATACCATAGTATATAGCCCAGTTCGTCATTTTACAATCCGTATTCGATCAATCTTTCGCTCTTTTGCGGCCTTTGTTGCAGAAGAAGACGATAGATGCCAGCAGGAGGGCAAATGCGATCAGAGAACCGATGTTGCCCGCGCTGAACGCGCTGAGGTTGATTTTGTCAGCCAGAGTCACAGGTGCGCCGCTGGTGGCATCCACGCCCAGCTTGATGACGGCGAACACAGCCAGCAGAATGCCCACGACGCCCTCGCCGGCGATCATGCCGGAGGTATACAGGATACCGGACTGAATGCTGCCGGTCTTTTCCTGCTCGGAGGCATACTTGCGCTTTTCCATAAACAGCCGCACCAGACCGCCCAGCATGATGCCGGCGTTCAGGTGGATGGGCAGATAGATGCCGATGGCAACGGGCAGAACAGGCAGACCCAGAATTTCAACGACTACAGCAATGAACACGCCCGTGAACACCAGCGCCCAAGGCATCTCACCGCCCATAACGCCCTCAATGACCATCTTCATCATCATGGCCTGAGGAGCGCCCAGCTCATCGGAACCAAAGCCCCAGGCAGCGTTGAGCAGATACAAAATAGCGCCGATCGCGATGGCGGATACGCACACACCCACCAGCTCGCCGTACTGCTGCTTTCTGGGAGTGGCGCCCAGCAGGAAGCCGGTCTTCAGATCCTGAGAGGTATCGCCGGAAATGGCGGCGATGACGCAGATGACGGAACCGATGGCGATGGCGCCAACCATGCCCTCTGCGCCGGTGGAGCCGGTAGCCTTCAGGAGAATGGTGGCAATCAGCAGCGTGGCAATGGCCATGCCGGAAACAGGGTTGTTGGAAGAGCCGATGAGGCCCACCATCCGGGAAGAAACGGTGGCAAAGAAGAAGCCGAACACCAGAATGATGAGGGCACCGGTGAGGCTGACGGGGATGGCGGGGAAGAGCCACATGAATACGGCGACTGCGAGGCAGACCAGAAGGACCACCTTCATGGAGATGTCCTGCTCCGTCCGCAGGGTGCCGGAAGTGCCCTTGCCGTAATCCTTGAAAGCGGCGGCAAAGGTCCGCACGATCATGGGCAGGGACTTGATGAGGCTGATGATGCCGCCTGCTGCCAGAGCGCCGGCGCCAATGTAGCGGATGAAGTTGTCCCACAGGTTCCAGGTACCGCCGTCGGCCCACAGCTCGGCCACGCTCATGGTGGCGGGGTAGATGACAAGATCGCTGCCGAAGAGGGCGATCAGAGGCATCAGCACGAACCATGCAATGGTGCTGCCGGCAAACATATAAGAGGAAATGCGGGGGCCGCAGATATAGCCCACACCGGCCAGAGCGGGCAGCACGTCCACGCCGATGCCGGAGCCTTTATAGGCGCTGATGGAATAGTCTACTTCGCTGGGGAACAGCTTCAGACCATCGGTCACGAACTTGTAGAGTGCGGCAATTCCCAGACCGGCAAACACGGTAGAGGCTTTGGCGCCGCCTTCTTCACCGGCCATCAGGACTTCAGCGCAGGCTTTGCCCTCGGGATAGCCCAGCGTGCCGTGCTCCTTGACGATCAGGGCAGAACGCAGGGGAATCATCATCATGACGCCCAGAACACCGCCGCACAGGGCGATCAGGCCGATTTCCACCATGGAGGGCATGTCACACAGGCCGTCGGCAGCCCACATAAACAAAGCGGGCATGGTGAAGATTGCGCCGGCTGCCAGAGAT
Source organism: Dysosmobacter sp. (assembly GCA_026169195.1). GTDB lineage: Bacteria > Bacillota > Clostridia > Oscillospirales > Oscillospiraceae > Oscillibacter. The sequence continues at coordinate 40,665 of JAPFEH010000015.1, forward strand.
TCACCGGCGGAGCCGATGGTCTGGACCATATTGTTTTCCAGAATGGAGTCCCGCTTAAAGATAAAGCGGATGACGCCCATGGAAATTACGGCGGCGGGGATGGAGGCAGATACGGTCATACCGACCTTCAAGCCAAGATAAGCATTGGCTCCGCCGAACACGACCGCCAGAATGGCACCGAGGATCACAGAGAACACGGTGAATTCAGGCACGACTTTGCTCGCCGGAACATAGGGTTGGAACTGTTTTTCTTCCACGATTTTCTCCTCTTTCTAAACTTTCCTTGCAGCAGCGCTTTAGCGCAATGCTGCTGCAAAAATTTGTGCGTCACAGACGCACAACGGCTATTATACGGGACGTTTTCAATAAAGTCAAGAAATATTAACAATTTCCACATAATTATGCGTTTTTGAACGCCATTATGGAATATTCAAAAAAGGAAACGATTTCCAAAGAAAAAATATTCTATAAAAAACAGACTGCTCATGAAAAAGACACGGGAAGCTGCCGGTCTCTGGCAGCTTCCCGTGTTCGTGAAATTTGAAAAAGGATGGGACGGTTCAGCGGCGGCCGCGGCGGGAGGAGCCGGACTTTTGGGAGATGGCTCCGTGCTTCTTGGAAGCGGAAGGCCCGCTCCGGCGCTTCCTGCTGTCCGTTTTTTGAGACGGCGCGCCCTTGCCGGACGCTCCGCCGGCGGCTCTGCTGCTTTTGCGATGTGCGGAAGCGGGCTTGCCGTCCGGCGTTCCGCGGTTTTTCCGCCCGGCCATGGGACGGTTTCCTCCGGGGGGACGGATCAGGCATTCCTTGCCGAAGCCGATCAGATCCTCTCTTCCGGCTTTTTCCAGCGCCTCCCGCACCAGATAATAGTTCTTTGGATTGCGGTACTGGATCAGCGCCCGCTGCATGGCTTTTTCGTGGGGATCTGTGGCAACATAGACCGGTTTCATGGTTCGCGGATCCAGACCGGTGTAGTACATGACCGTGGAGATGGTGGACGGGGTGGGATAGAAGTCCTGCACCTGTTCCGGCATATATCCAAGATCCCGCAGATATTCCGCCAGAGCAATCGCCTCTTTTAAGGTGGAACCGGGATGGCTGCTCATGAGGTAGGGAACCACAAACTGCTTCTTTCCCAGCTTTTCATTCAGCCGCTGATATTTGGTGAGAAATTTCTGATAAACCGTGTTGGGCGGTTTTCCCATCATCTTCAGTACCGGATCGGCGATGTGCTCCGGCGCCACCTTCAGCTGACCGGAGATGTGGTGCTCCACCATTTCCCGCAGAAACGTTTCATTTTTGTCGCACAGCAGATAATCGAACCGGATTCCGCTGCGGATAAATACCTTTTTCACACCCGGCATCTTCCGCAGCTTCCGCAGCAGTGTCAGGTAATCCATGTGATCGACCTGAAGGTTTTTGCAGGGGGTGGGGAAGAGGCACTGCCGGTTGGGGCAGACGCCCTTTGTCAGCTGTTTTTCACAGCTGGGATGGCGGAAGTTGGCCGTAGGACCGCCGACATCGTGGATATAACCCTTGAAATCCGGCTCTGCGATGACCTGCTCCGCTTCCCTGACAATGGCCTCATGGCTGCGAACCTGAATGATGCGGCCCTGATGGAAGGTGAGCGCGCAAAAGGAGCAGCCGCCGAAGCATCCCCGGTTGGAGGTCAGGCTGAATTTTACTTCTTCAATGGCGGGGACACCGCCTGCTGCCTCATAGGATGGGTGATAAGTCCGCATATAGGGCAGGGCATAGACGCGATCCATCTCTTCGGTGGAAAGGGGCTCCTGCGGTGGATTCTGAACCACATAGCAGCCTTCCTGCTCATAAGGCTCCACCAGCGGTTTTGCCACAAAGGGGTCGGTATTGCAATACTGGGTATAAAAGCTCTCAGCATAGGTGCGGCGGCTGGCGTTCAGAGCCTCCCACGACGGGAGCGTCAGAGCGTCGTATACGCCGGACAGATCGTGGGTCTTATAGACAGAGCCGCGGATATAAGTGAGATCGGAGACGGAAAGGCCGCTGTCCAAAGCTTCCGCAACTTCCAGAATGCTGCGCTCGCCCATGCCGTAGAGCAGCAGATCCGCCTGCGCGTCCAGCAGCAGGGAGCGCTTCATGGCATCGGACCAGTAATCATAGTGCGCCAGACGCCGGAGACTGGCTTCGATTCCGCCGACCACGATCGGCTTGTGGGGATACCGCTGACGGATCAGGTTGCAGTAAACCGTTGCGGCGTGATCCGGACGCTTGCCGATGATGCCGCCGGGGGTAAACGCATCGGTTTTTCTGCGTTTTTTGGAGACGGAATAGTGATTCACCATAGAGTCCATGTTGCCGCCCATCACCAAAAAGGCAAGACGCGGTTCTCCCAGAGACTGAATGCTGTTGGGATTTTTCCAGTCCGGCTGGGAAAGGATTCCCACCTTATAGCCGGCATTCTCCAGAACACGGGAGATGATGGCATGACCGAAGGTTGGGTGATCCACATAGGCGTCACCGATCACATATACAAAATCACATTGCTCCCATCCGCGCCGCTTCATATCCGCGCGGGAGATGGGCAGAAAATCTCGTTCCATAAGGCTACCTCATCAGGTTGATGACAACAGTATAACAGATGACAGGGAAAATGTCGATAAGCTTGTCGATTCCAAATTCCATCAGGAGCGGGGGGACGAAAGTACGGATATGGATGCGGAAAACCCGCGCCGGCGGGAACCGGCACGGGTTTTCAAAAAATGGCGCGGACGGCAGCGGCAGTGTCCGTTTTGGGGAACAGTTCGTATCCCAGAAGTCCGGTGTATCCGGATTCTTCCAGACAGGCATATACGGTTTGGAACCGGATCTCTCCGGTGCCCGGTTCATGACGGCCCGGTGCGTCGGCAATGTGTACATGGCCGATCTGGTCCGCATACGTCCGGATGTTGCAGCACAGGCTGCCCTCATTCAGCTGCATGTGGTACGCGTCATACAGGATCTTCAGCATGGGAGAGCCGATGAGACGGGTCAGCTCAGCGGCCATCTGTGTGGTTTGGAGAAAGTTGCCGGGGTGGTCGACAGAGACATTCAGGGCCTCCAGATGCAAACGGATGCCGGATTCCTCCGCCAGAGCGGCGCAGTCCCGAAGCGTATCGAACATGGCGCAGAGCTTGACGGTGTGGCTCAGCTCCGGATAGGCGTTCAATACTGCGCCCCCTTCGCCCAGCCCGTTGGAATGGATGGTGAGGCTGCGGGCGCCCAGCGTCTGCGCAGCAGCTATGGAACGGCGAAGAAAGGAGAGGTATGGGGACTTCTGCGCCGGATCGATCAGGGAGTATTCGGCGTCGCCGTTGAACCCCGCGATGCCGATGCCGGCCCGTTGGGCCGCCGCCTTGACTGCGGTCAGGTCCTTGTCCGTCCAGCTCCAGAATTCCACAAAGTCAAATCCATCCTCTTTGGCTGCCTGAAAGCGTTCCAGAAAGGGAAGTTCCTGATACAGACATTCAATACAGGCGCATGTTTGCAAGCTCATACAGTACCTCCTTGTATTAGACCGCCGGCTCAGGCGGTAAAAGATGGCGGATTCAGCCTGCAAAACGGCAGGCGTTGTAAACACAAATGGCAATAATCAGGCACAGCAGTCCGGCGAACAGGCGGTCTGTGGCAGCGGCGGAGAGTTTTTTATTCAGCTTGGAGCCGGCCATGCCGCCAAGGATTCCGGCTGGAACCATCAGCAGGAGGTAGGGCCATGGGAAATCCGGAATGGTGCCTTTTACGCAGGAGGTCAGAAAGCTGGCAGCCTGAGAGAACATGATAATGTAAAGGGAATTGGCAGCGGCCTTCTTGGTATCCATGGAGAAGGCAAAGTATAGGATTGCCAGATTGATGGGACCGCCGCCGATACCGAGGAAGGAAGACAGAACCCCCATGATGCCGCCGATGACAGCGCAGGCTAAGGCGTTATGGACCGTATAGGAGGGGAGCCGTCCGCGGAGGAAAGCGCTGTATACCAGTGTCAGAAGGGTCACCAGTGCCAGAACAATGGCCTGAACCATGCCCACCAGCTCGTCCTGACCTGCGGCAGCCTTGACGGATTGGAACAGGGCGTTTCCAACAATGCCGCCTGCTACGGCGCCCACAGCCAGCAGGCTGCCGGTCCGCAGTTCCACCAAACGGGCTTTTCGCTGGCGGAATACGGAGATCACCGACATGGACAGCACCGTCAATCCCGAAAGAAAGCTGATGGCGCTGACGCTCATGATGTTCATGGCATCCAATACCGGCTTGATAATCACGCCGCCGCCGATGCCGCAGATCCCGCCTACCACAGAGGAAAAGAAACAGATGAGAAAAACCAAAATGCCCATGAATCGGACCCCTTTTCAACAGTTTGCAGCCGTTTTGTTCAAAACGGCGTGTTTATCATAGCAGAGTTCAGAGCGGTGGTCAACCGGTGCAGGCCGTATGCGGCAAAAGGAACACGGTCAATGATCGAATTTGTCAATGGTCACGCTGCTGCAATATTCTGCCTTTAAGGACTGGAGGCGGGCAAAGCACTCCGTTTCGCAGTGGGCTTTCTGGAATGCGGGAGCAGTCCATGTTTCCACCAGCAGCAGATCGTCAGGGGTCTCGGCGGCAAAATAATAATCATATGCCACATTGCCGGGCTCCGCTTTGGAATTGGCGCGGACACCCAAATCGCACAGGGCTTTGTAGAAGGCATCCCTCTGACCGGGATGGCAGTGATACGTAACGTTCCATGTCAACATTGTTGGATACTCCTTTTGTTTTTTTATCAGCATTCTGCTGGATCGATGCTCGAAAATTTAATCACCGGCTCCGGACGATTTTGCCGGACGGCTGCGTTATGGCTGCGGCTCCGGAACCAGTCGGGCCATGTCTGCCGGAAGGGGGGCAGTGAGATGCAGGCGTTCTCCCGTGACAGGGTGTGTCAGGGTCAGAGCACAGGAATGGAGGGCGGGGCGGGCAATCAGGTCGGGGTCTTCGGTGCCGTAGAGCCAATCGCCTGCCAGCGGATGCCCGATGGAAGCCATGTGGACCCGCAGCTGATGGGTGCGGCCGGTTTCAGGCAGCAGCCGTACCAGAGAGAGCGTATTCCGCACAGCCAGAACTTCATAATGGGAGCAGGCTTCCTGACCGTCGGAACGGACGCATCGGGCGATGACGGAGCGTTCATCCCGGCCGATGGGGGCATGAATGGTGCCGCGGCGGGGCTCCGGACATCCCAGACAGACGGCCCGGTATTCCCGAATAAAATGATCCGTGTGAAGATTGCGGCGCAGTAAATCGTGGATGTAGCCGCTTTTGGCAACCACCATCAGTCCGGTGGTGCCCTTATCCAAACGGTTTACCGAATGAAAAATAAAGTCCGTGCCGCGGCTCCATGCCAGAGCGCCGGCAACGGTCGGGGTATCCGGCAGGAAGTTGGAGGCGTGTGAAGTCATGCCGGTGGGCTTGTTGACCACCAGCAGATAACCGTCCTCCCAGACCACCGGAAGCGGCCAGCTGCCGGGAACCGGCGTTACTTTGGGCGGGCGGTGATCGCCGGCCGCCGCGGTCAGCACATCGCCCGGATGGAGGATCTGCGTGGTTCGGGCGTGTTGTCCGTTTACCAGAATTCCCCGTTCCGCGCGGGTCAGGCGGGAAATGGCGCGGGCGGAAAAGTGGAGCTTCGCCCGCAGGATGTGGCGGACGGTGCTCTGATCCTCCGCAGAGGAAACGGTATAAGAAACGGTTTCCATGGATTTACCTCCTTTCTAAAGTCCAACATACCATAAAAATCGCACCTTGCATAGAGAAAAGATGAAAACCAATGGCAAGGCGCAAGGGGTTGTGCGATGGTTCCCGCCGTGGTAGACTTAACAATAAACACCGGCTTCCTTTTGCCTGCGGAACGGAAAAAGGACAGCCGATTTTCTCGGCTGTCCTTGCAGGTGGGGGATTGGGTCTTATTCGATCAACTTCAGGTAGAAACAATAACTTGCGGTTCCGCCGTAACCGTTTCCGGTATTCCAACCGGCGGTTACTTCATAAACATATCCCCCGGTTTAAGCGTGATGGCAGTTCCATTGATAACGACATCTTCGCTGCTGGCGGCAGGATCTCCCCAATATTCATCACTCCAGCATTTGACACTGAAAATAGTGTCAGGTTCTTCTGTAAACCTTAGTGCAGCAGCTGCTTCCTGTGTTTCATACGGCGGGGACAGCAATTCTTTACAATCTAAAGGGTGCGCGCTGTCGCCGTTTATGCTTATGGAATTTCCGTCAACCCCCTTTTTCTGCCACGAATAAGTGCCTGATAATGCGCTGAAAGCGGTGTTATCACTTACCACGCTTAAAGCGGGTGGCTCTTCTAAAATTACATTGGCAGTTCCGGAGTTCAGTAATGCATTCGCATAGCTGTTGAGTGCTTCGCATGGTCCGTATTTTGTTTTATAACCAACATCATCAATGACAAGAAACGGGTTATATGCCATAAGCTCTATTTGTGTACCGTCTTCCATAGTCAGAGTAAAAATGACACCTTGGCCGTCATATTCTGTGTAGGAATGATCTTGATGATAGATGACCACATCCTTCAAATAACCTACCAACTCTGGAATATCTTCAATTTCAACCGCTTTGTCTGGCGGTGACAGCAACACGTTCGCTGACACGATTTGTGCTGCATCCAGATTTCGATATGGTTTTTTCCCCATTGCCGACAGAAAGACCACTGCCGCAGCACACACGAAGACAATACACGCTATGGCAATCATGAACCGGTTCTTTTTCATAACAGAAGCCTCCTTTGTCGTTTGTTCGCTGCTATTTATATGGACGCAAAAATCGTCCCGACGTTTCACCGGCAGCATACAATGACCCGGGCTGTTTTACGGCAGAGGCATAACAGCTGCGTTCGTTTTTGCGTGCATCTGCATTTTAATAGACAGTATTCATCAAAGATCCATCAACTTGAGGCTGGGAACACAAGGCCGGATCGGGATAAAATAAAAAATTCAGGAGGAGCGCAGGATGGCAAACGTCATTGAAGTCACAGATTTAGAGTCACCGGAGCTGGCAGTCTTTGCCCGCTTGACAGAAGCGCAGCTGCGCGGCCGCATCGAGGCGGAGAAAGGCATATTCATTGCCGAAAGCCCCAAGGTGATCGGTCGGGCACTGGACGCGGGATATGAGCCGGTGTCTCTGCTGATGGAGCGGAAGCATCTGGAAGGACAGGGGCGGGAGATCATTTCAAGATGCGGAGAGATTCCCGTTTATACGGCGGATCGGGAAGTACTGGCGGGACTGACCGGCTATCCGCTGACCCGTGGCGTGCTGTGCGCAATGGCCCGGAGCGTGCTGCCGGAGGTGGAGGAGGTGTGTGCCGGCGCCCGCCGGATCGCGGTGCTGGAGGGGATCGTGGATTCCACCAACATCGGCGCCATATTCCGTTCCGCGGCTGCGCTGGGCATGGACGCTGTGCTGGTAAGCCCCACCTGCGGGGACCCTCTGTACCGGAGGGCGGTGCGGGTCAGCATGGGGGCGGTCTTTCAGGTGCCTTGGACCCGAATCGGCAGTGAAAGGGAGTCTTGGCCGCGGCAGGGATTGGAGCGGCTGCGCCGCATGGGGTTCCGGACGGCGGCTATGGCTCTGCGGGAAGACTCTGTTAGTCTGGAGGACCCCCGGCTGCGGTCAGAGGAGAAGCTGGCGCTGCTGCTGGGGACAGAAGGGGACGGACTGACAGCGGATACCATCGCAGGCTGCGATTACACGGTCCGCATTCCCATGGCCCATGGCGTGGATTCGCTGAATGTGGCTGCCGCCGGTGCGGTGGCTTTCTGGGAACTGCGGGCAAGGCCGTAAATCAAATCAACAGCGGATCGTCCTGTCAAAATCGCTTGAAGGGACGATCCGCTGCTTTTTATTGCGCGTCGATTTTTTCCTTCAATTCCGTCAGATACAGCCAGCGTTCTGTTTTTTCTTCCAGCGCCGCTTCCAGCTCTGCCTGATGGGCCTGCAGTTCCTGCAGCTTCACATAGTCGCTGCCGCAGCCGCTTTGCGCGGCCTCGCATTGGGCGATCTGGGATTCCAGTGAGGCAAGGTCCTCGTCAATGGTCTGGAACTCCAGCTGCTCTTTGAAGGTGAATTTCAGTTTCTTTTCACGGGGGCGTTCCGTCTGTGCCCGCGCTTTCTCCGCTTTGGCGGGGGCGCATTCCTCCCGCCGTTTTTTCTGCCAGTCCGTCCAGTTGCCGGTATAGGCCAGAACCTGACCGTCGCGGACCTCAAAAATGGATTCCGCCAGCTTATCCAGAAAGAAGCGGTCATGGGAGACGGTAAGGACCGGTCCGGGAAAGCCCAGCAGATAGTCCTCCAGAATGGACAGGGTCATGATGTCCAGATCGTTGGTTGGCTCGTCCAGCAGCAGGACATTGGGGGCTTCCATCAAAACAGACAGCAGGTAAAGCCGCCGCCGTTCTCCGCCGGAGAGCCGCCCGATGGGGACGGATTGGAGGTCGCCGGGGAATAAAAACCGCTCCATCATTTGATTGGCGGTGAAGGTTCCCTCGTCGGTGCGGACCTCGTCGGCAATCTCGTGGATGAAATCACAGACCCGCTGGTTGAGATCCAGTTCCCGGCCCTCCTGAGAAAAGTGACCGATCTTTACGGTGGCGCCGATCTCCACAGTGCCGGAATCCGGCGCCAGCTCGCCGGCGATCAACCGCAGCAGTGTGGATTTTCCGGCGCCGTTGCAGCCGACAATGCCGATGCGGTCATTTCGCAGCAGATGATAGGAAACGTGCTCCAAAATGGGGCGGCCTGCAAAAGACTTGGAAACATCCTGCAGGGAAATGATCTTTTTTCCAAGCCGGCTGGAGGCTGCCGCCATGCGGATGGTCTCGTCGGTTTCAGGAGCCTCCTGATCCCGCAGGGCCTCGTACCGCTCGATGCGGTCTTTGGATTTGGTGGTTCTGGCCCGGCAGCCCCGCAGGATCCACTCCCGCTCCACCCGCAGAATGGACTGGCGTTTCCGCTCGCCGGCTTCCGCCATTTCTGCCCGTTGGGCCTTCAATTCCAGATATTTGGAATAATTTGCTTCATAGTGGTACAGTTTTCCGCGGCTTAATTCGGTGATATGATTGACCACCCGCTCCAGAAAATAGCGGTCATGGGTCACCATCACCAGCCCGCCTTTGAATTTCCGGAGCCAGTCCTCCAGCCACGCGGTCATTTCCGCATCCAGATGGTTGGTGGGCTCGTCCAGCATAAGGATGTCTGCCGGATGAATGAGGGCTGCCGCCAGAGCCACCCGCTTCCGCTGGCCGCCGGAAAGGGTGCCGACCTTTTGACTGTGATCTGTAATGCCCAGCTTATTCAGCATGGACTTGGCTTCATATTCGTTCAGCGTCCGGAATTCCGCCGGAAAGTGGAGAAAAACCTGCTCCAGAACGGTGGCATCCTCCTCCATAACGGGGTTTTGAGACAGCAGACTGACCTGCACATTGGGGTTTCTGGAGACGATTCCGGAATCGGCCTCCGTGACGCCTGCAAGGACCTTCAAAAAGGTAGACTTGCCGGTGCCGTTGATGCCGATGATACCGGTTTTGTCCCCCTCGTTCAAATAGAAATTGACATCATCCAGCAATTGCCGGCTGCCGAAATTGATGGAGAGATGCTCTGCGGATAACAGCATAAATGCCTCCTGAAGAGAGATGATATATGGTTTTCAGTATACCACGGCTCGCTGCTATACACAAGCCATATTAAGAAGGCGGATCATCATAAGAAAACGCGAAAAATGGCGGGAAAGTACATTGACACTCCGTTGAAAATGGGGTACGCTGTTATCAGCTTCATAGTATGGGCGTAAGTCCCCTTATGGGGGTCAAGGGAATTCGGTGAAAGACCGAAGCGAACCCGTCACTGTAACAGGGAGCGGAGCACATGGTGCCATTGGGACAACAGATCCTGAGAAGGCGTGCTCTGCTGAGAACTGGAGCCAGGAAACCTGCTTACGCTGTTTTCAGACCAAGGCTGCGGTGTTCAGTTTCTGGGCGATCGGGCAAGCTGCCCTTTTGTCGGACGACCGGAAGGCCGTCCATCTTTTTTTACAGGAGGTTTTTATGAAAACCAGATTCACAAGATCGGAGCGCAGGCTTCTGGGAATTGCCTGCGCCGTGCCGCTGACGGCGGCACTGTGCGTCCCGGCGGGAGCCATGCACATTATGGAGGGATTTTTGCCGCAGGGACAGGCCCTTGCCTGGGGGGCGGTCTGCCTACCCTTTGTGGTGTGGGGACTGCTGACGATCAAGAAGGTGATCCGGCAGCACAGGAAGACCGTGCTGCTGCTGGCGATGATGGGGGCGTATGCCTTTGTGCTGTCTGCGTTGAAAATGCCAAGTGTCTTCGGTTCATCCAGCCACCCCACCGGAACCGGACTGGGCGCTGTTTTGTTCGGGCCTGCGCCCATGGCGGTTCTGGGGCTGATCGTGCTGCTGTTTCAGGCTGTTTTGATGGCGCACGGGGGCTTGACCACCTTGGGAGCGAATACGTTTTCCATGGCGGTCGCCGGTCCGTTTGTCAGCTTTGGCGTATACAGGCTCTGCCGGAAGCTGCGGGTAAACCGCATGGCAGCGGTGGGCATTGCCTGCGGTCTGGGGGATCTGGCAACTTACTGCGTGACCTCGGTTCAGCTGGCGCTGGCCCATCCGGGAGAAGCGGGGGTGCTGGCGTCTATGGCGGAATTTATGGGCGTCTTTGCTCTGACGCAGATTCCGCTGGCCATCGTGGAGGGGATTTTGTCCGCAGTGGTCATGATGATGCTGGAATCCTTTGCAAAGCCGGAGCTGCGGGAGATCGGATTTTTGAGTAAGGAGGGTACACAGGCATGAGTAAAAAACGGATTATGACGATTCTGGCGCTGATACTGGTGTGTGCTGCGATTCTGATTTTTCCCCTGATGACCATTCATGACAGTGAATTCGGCGGCGCAGACGGCGCGGCGGAAGAGGTTATCGCGCAGATAGACCCGACCTATGAGCCTTGGGCGGAGAACATTTGGGCGCCTCCCGGCGGCGAGACGGAATCCCTGCTGTTCTGCCTGCAGGCGGCGCTCGGATCCGTGGTGCTGGGGTTTGGCTTTGGATATCTGGTAGCACGGAAGAAATATCGGGGCGAGGAGACGGCGTAATGGCCTTTGCACATCACCACAGCGGAAATATGGGAGCGTTTTTGATGCTGGACACTCTGGCGGCCCGTTCGGGCCTCCGGAGTGTCAGTCCTGCACTGAAGACGCTGCTGAGTATCGGAAGTCTGGTGCTTTGCGTGAGCGTCGGAGACGCTGTGGTGGGCGCGGCGGTGGCCTGCTCGATGCTGGTGATCCTGCGTCTGCCGGGAAGGATCCCGCTGAACCGCCTGCTGCGGCTGCTGCTGGCGCCGGCGGTTTTTCTGGCGCTCAGCTGTCTGGTGCTGCTGCTGACCGCTGCTGCGGAACCGGTGGGCATTTGGCAGCTGCGGCTGGGCGGACTCTGGCTGTGCATCACGGAAGAAAGCCTGCATCGGACAGCCGTGCTTTGCTTTCAGGCGCTTGGCGCGGTATGCTGCCTGCTGTTCCTCGGTGCGACCACGCCCATGGCCCAGCTGATTGAGGTCATGCGGCGGTGCCATGTACCGGAAGTGATGATCGAATTGATGTATCTGATCTACCGCTATCTGTTTGTGCTGCTGGAGGTGCAGCGGCAGTTGACCACAGCGGCTTCGGCCCGGCTGGGGTATGACGGATGGCGGCGTTCGGTGACCACGGCAGGACGGGTGGGCGGAACACTGCTGGCATCCTCGTTCCGCCGCAGCAGCGCCTGCTACGATGCCATGGAAGCGCGGGGATATACGGGCAGGCTGTCCTTTTTGTGCCATATGCCCCCGCTGCGGGGCCGTCATGTGCTGGCGGCCGGAACCTATCTTGCTTTGCTGTGTCTGCTGATTCTGGTGCGGAAGGGGAGGCTTTTTTGAAGGAACCGATTTTACAACTGGAGCATGTTTCTTATGCCTACCCTGACGGGCCTCTGGCAGTGGAGGACCTGAGCTTTTCCATAGAGCGGGGGGAACGGGTGGCGGTTTTGGGCCGCAACGGCGCCGGAAAGTCTACCTTTTTCCTGCTGTGCAACGGCATTCTGGAACCAGCGGCAGGAACGATCCGCTGCGGCGGGCGGGTACTGGGCCGCAGCCGCCGGGACCTGACAGAGCTGCGCCGTCGGGTGGGGATCGTCTTTCAGGAAGCGGAGAACCAGATTCTGGCGGTTACCGTAGAGGGAGAGGTTTCCTTCGGACCGATGAATCTGGGGCTTCCCGCGGAAGAAGTGTCGCGCAGGACCGGAGATGCGCTGAAACGGATGGGGCTTGAAGAGTATGGGGACCGGTCGCCGCAGTTTCTCTCCGGCGGAGAGAAAAAGAGAGTGACGATCGCGGATATTCTGGCGATGGAGCCGGATGTGATCCTGCTGGATGAACCGACTGCGTCTCTGGATCCGGAAAATGTGGCGCGGCTGGAGGAAACGCTGGATCAGCTGACGGCGGTAGGTATTGCGCTGGCGGTCAGCACGCATGATGTGGATTTTGCCGCCCGGTTTGCGGGACGGGGCGTGGTATTTTCCCGCGGAAAGCTGGTGGCGGACGGACCTTTGACGTCGATTTTTTCCCGTCCGGCGCTGCTGGCGGAGGCGGGACTGCGGAAGCCGTGGATCTGGCAGGCGGCGGAACAGCTGCGGCCGGGCAGAGAGGAATATCCCATGACCATGGAGGAATTCGCGCGCTGGCAGTGACCTGCCATCAGGAAAGGGGACGGGCGGAATGCTGGAACACTATATTTCCGTGGGGCAGCAGCGGATGCGCTGCGGATACACCACGGGTACTTGTGCCGCCGGTGCGGCGCGGGCAGCGGCGGAAGCCTTGTTCCACGGACGGTTTCCGGATCAGGTCCGGATCGAGACGCCGGCGGGAATCGCCGTTTCTCTGGAACCGGAGGCGATGCAGCGGGGGCGGATGTGGGCATCCTGCGGGATCCGGAAAGACGGCGGCGATGACTGTGATGTGACCAGCGGCGCGCTGATCGTTGCCACGGTGCGCCGGATAGAAAGCGGAATCCGCATCGACGGCGGACAGGGGGTCGGACGGGTGACCCGACCGGGACTGAATCAGCCCGAGGGGGCGGCTGCCATCAATACGGGGCCGCGCCGCATGATCGAAGAGCAGGTGCGGCAGGCAATGGCAGAGGCGGGACAGACCGGCGGCATGGAAGTGGTGATCTCCGTCCCGGACGGGGACCGGCTGGCGGAAAAGACCTTCAATCCCCGACTGGGCATTGCCGGCGGAATCTCCATTCTGGGCTCCACGGGAATCGTTCGCCCCATGAGCCGGCAGGCGCTGATCGATACGACGCGGGTGGAAATGGAAGTCCATCGGGCCGAGGGGGTCACGGATCTGCTGATGACTCCGGGGAATTACGGCGCGGATTTCGCCGCGCACCGGTTGGCTCTGGATATGAGACGGGCAGTCCAGTGCTCCAATTTTATTGGCGATGCACTGGACCATGCGGTGAATCTGGGGTTTGCGTCGGTGCTGCTGGTCGGACATATCGGGAAGCTGTGCAAGCTGGCGGCGGGGATCATGGATACCCACTCCCGTGCGGCTGACGGCCGGCGGGAAGTTTTTGTAACGCACGCCGCTTTATGCGGCGGCACGGGACCCTTGCTGCAAAAACTCTACGAGGCCGTTACCACCGACGCTGCGCTGGAGCTTCTGACCGGCGAGGGACTTTGTGAGGCGGTGCTGAGCTCCATTGCCGGAGCTGCCGGAGAAAACCTGCGCCGCAGAGGGGGCGCGATGAATGTGCAGGCGGTGCTTTTTTCACAGGCGGCGGGTTGCAGCGTGATGACAGACGGTGCGGCAGAGCTGCTGGAGCGGCACCGGAATGTTTGACACCACAGGCAGATCAATCAATTCTTTCAGGAGGCTTTTATGATCCATTTTGTTGGCGCCGGTTCCGGCGCGGAGGACCTGATTACCCTGCGGGGCGCACGGCTTTTGGCAGAGGCGGACGTGGTGATTTATGCCGGATCTCTGGTCAATCCTGCGTTGTTGAAAAACTGCAGGGAAAATTGCGAGATCCACGATTCCGCCTCTATGACGTTGGAGGACGTCCTGTCCGTCATGGATCGGGCGGAGGCGGCAGGACAGACCACGGTGCGCCTGCATACGGGAGACCCGTCTGTTTACGGCGCCATCCGCGAGCAGATGGATGCACTTGAGGAACGGGGCATCCCTTATGACGTGACGCCGGGGGTATCCTCGTTTTGCGGGGCTGCCGCTGCGCTGCGGGCGGAGTATACCCTGCCGGGCGTGAGCCAGACGGTCATTATCACAAGAGCGGAAGGGCGCACACCGGTCCCGGAGAGAGAACAGCTGAAAAAGCTGGCGGAACACGGCAGCACCATGGTGCTGTTTTTGTCCTCCAGTCTTCTGGAAAAGGCACAGCAGGAACTGATGGAGGGCGGATATGCTCCGGAAACTCCGGCGGCGATCGTGTATAAGGCAACATGGCCCGACGAACAGATATTCCGCTGCACGGTGTCAACTCTGGCGGAGACAGCCCGCGCCAATCAGATTACAAAAACGGCATTGATTACGATCGGCGGCTTTCTGGGAGACCGGTATGACAGGTCCCTTCTGTACGATCCGGGCTTTTCCCACGGATGTCGGGAGGCATCCAAGTGATCGGTCTGATCGCCTTCACCCGCGGAGGCTGCCGGCTGGGAGCCTGTCTGGCGGAAGTGTTGGGCGGGGAGCTGTGGACCACGGACCGGCTGGCACCGGAAACAGGGCTGCCGGCCTGCGGCAGTCTGCGGGAGTGGACGAAGGCGCGGTTTGCCGACAGTGAGGCGCTGGTCTTTATTTCGGCGGCAGGCATTGCCGTGCGGGCCATTGCCCCGTTTGCGGCAGATAAATTCAAGGATCCTGCCGTGGTGTCGGTGGATGAGGCGGGGCGCTTTGCGGTGCCGCTCCTGTCCGGACATGTGGGAGGAGCCAATGACTTGGCCCGCCGGATCGCAGAGATCACCGGCGGACAGGCGGTCATTTCCACAGCCACGGATGTCCATGGCCTGTTTGCCGTGGATCAGTGGGCCAGAGAGCAAGGTCTGGTGCTGTGCGAACGGGAGACAGCCAAAGCCGTTTCGGCGGCGCTGCTGGAGGGAAGTCCGGTGGGGCTGCGCTCCGTCTGGCCTGTTGCAGGGACCATGCCTGCGGGGCTGGGGGCTGAAAAGGCGGAGCTTGGGATCTGCATCGGCACCACCATAGCAGAGCAGCCCTTTGCGCAGACGCTGCATCTGATTCCCAAAGCGGTGACGCTGGGGATCGGCTGCCGGCGGGGGACGCCGGCGGAGCAGCTGAGAGAGGCCTTGGCGGAATTTTTGCATCTGGCAGCGTTGCCGCCGGCGGTGGTTCGGGGGCTTGCCACCATTGACTTGAAGCGGAATGAGACGGGGCTTTTGAAAATGGCTTCCGGCTATGGCTGGCCCATTGCGTTCTTTTCGGCGGAAGAGCTGGCTGCCGAGAGCGGGGAGTTTCCGCCCTCTGCCTTTGTGGAGAAAACGACCGGTGTGGACAACGTGTGCCAGCGGGCTGCCCGACGGGCCGGCGGACAGATCATCGTGCCGAAAACCGTCTGCCGGAGCGTGACATTTGCTGCGGCTGTGGGCGCGGTCACATTGCGTTGGGAACATTAGGAGGACGTTATGAAAAAGCTGTTTATCATCGGGCTTGGGCCCGGCGGAGGACGGGATATGACCCTGCGGGCATCGGAAGCGCTGGAAGCTGCCGATGTGATCGTGGGGTATACCGTCTATATCGACTTGATTCGGGAGGCCTATTCCCACAAGGAACTGCGCTCTACGCCCATGCGGCAGGAAACGGAGCGGTGCCGGATGGCGCTGGAGCTGGCGGATACCGGTAAGACCGTGGCGATGGTCTGCTCCGGAGATCCCGGCGTTTACGGAATGGCGGGACTTTGCTATGAGCTCTCCCCACGGTGGCCGCAGGTGGAACTGGAAGTGATCCCGGGCATTACGGCAGCCTGCGGCGGTGCGGCGGTGCTGGGCGCGCCCCTGATGCACGATTTTGCGCTGGTTTCCCTGTCGGATCTGATGACGCCTTGGGAGAAAATCGAAAACCGCCTGTGGGCAGCGGCACAGGCGGATTTTGTGCTGTGCCTCTACAATCCCTCCAGCCATAAGCGGAAGGATTATCTGCAGAGGGCCTGTGATATTCTGCTGGAGGTCAAGTCTCCTGAAACGCCCTGCGGCTATGTGAGCCGGATCGGACGGGAGGGGGAGGACTGCACGGTCCTGACACTGGCACAGCTGCGGGAGGCGCAGGTGGATATGTTTACCACCGTGTTTGTGGGCAACAGCCAGACGCAGGTCATCGGCGGACGGCTGGTAACGCCCCGGGGGTATTTGCAGCGATGAAGATTCTGCTGTTCGGCGGCACGGCAGAGGGACACGTTCTGGCCCGACGTCTGGCGGAGGCGGGGCATCAGGTACTCTGCTGCGTAGCCACGGAGTACGGACGGGATGTGCTGGAGCCGCAGCGTGGATTGACCGTGCGGAAGGGACCGATGGCGCCGGATACCATGACGGAGCTGATGCGGAATTGCGACAGAGTGGTGGATGCCACCCATCCCTATGCCACGCACATTTCCGAAAGCATCCGGCAGGCGGCGGCACGGGCGGGCGTGCCCTGTCAGCGGCTGGTGCGGCCGCCTGAAGCGGCGGAGGATGTCCTCTGGGCAGACAGCCCTCTCCACGCAGCGCAGCTGCTCTCAGAGCTGCCGGGCAACGTGTTGCTGACCACCGGCAGCAAGGATCTGGCGGTATTTACGCAGGTGCCTGATTATGCAGAGCGGATCTGGCCACGGGTGCTGCCCAGTCTGGAAAGTCTGCGGACGGCACTGGAGCTGGGCTTTCCCGCATCCCATGTGATCTGTATGCAGGGTCCCTTTTCTCAGGAGATGAACACAGCAATGCTGCGGACCATATCCGGAAACATTCTGGTGACCAAGGATACGGGGCGGGCCGGCGGCTTTGGCGAAAAAGCCGCCGCGGCACGGGAGGCAGGCGCACGGCTTCTGGTGATCCGCCGGCCTGTGGAGGAAACGGGCCTGACGCTGGAGGAGCTGCTGGATCAATGGACTGGAGGGAACGTATGAAGACCTGTTACCTGATCGGTATCGGCATGGGAAATCCGGACACTCTGACGCTGAGCGCGGTTCACCGGATCGAGCGCTGCGGCCAGCTGATCGGAGCGCGGCGGATGCTGCGCGCATTTTCAGATCATCCGGGGCAGCAGCTGGCCTTGATCCGGCCGGAGGAAATTGCGGCAGCGGTGCGGGTATTTGACGGAGACAGCGCCGTACTGCTGTCCGGAGATCCGGGCTTTTACAGCGGCGCCGCCAAGCTGTACGGTCTGCTGGAAGGGGTGACCGTTGAGACGGTACCCGGCATTTCCTCCCTCAACTATTTCTGCGCGAAGCTGCATACCACATGGCAGGATGCGCATCTGGTATCCGTCCATGGCAGGGAGGCCAACGCCGTCGGGGAGATCCAGACCCATTCCAAAACCTTTTTGCTGACTGGTGAGACCTGCACCGCGGCGGATGTGTGCGCGCGGCTGGCAGAGGCCGGTCTGGGAGCGCTGCGGGTCCATGTGGGCGAGCATTTGTCCTATCCGGAAGAGCGGATCGTTTCCGGCACGGCGGCAGAATTGTCCGGAGAACGGTTTGACGGCCTTGCAGTCATGCTGGTGGAAAATCCGGAGCCCATCATCTGGCAGGCGGGAGCGCCATGCCTGTGGGATCATCAGCTGATCCGTGGAAAGACGCCTATGACCAAGGAGTCTGTCCGGCTGCTGGCAGTGGCCCGCATGGGGGTCCGGCCTGAGAGTGTGGTCTGGGATGTGGGAGCCGGTACAGGCTCTGTGTCTGCCGCCTGCGCCATGGCTGCCCGAAAGGGCAGCGTCTGGGCTGTGGAAAAGGATCCGGAGGCGCTGGAGCTGATCCGGCAGAACCGGAAGGCGCTGCACCTGTGGAATCTGCGGATCGTGGAGGGGGTGGCCCCCGCCGCGCTGGACAGCCTGCCGGAGCCGGACTGCGTGTTTATCGGCGGCTCCTCCGGCTCCATGGCGGAAATTTTTCAGGCGGCATTGAAAAAAAATCCCGCTGTCCGGATCTGCCTGACGGCGGTGAGTCTGGAAAGCCTGACAGACGGTCTTTCCTGCATGAAGCGGTTTGGACTGGTTCGGACGGATGTCACGCAGGTGACGGCAGCGCAGGCAAAGGAATTGGGGCGGTATCATATGATGATGGGACAAAATCCTGTGTGGATCCTTTCCGGGGAGGGACCGGCATGACGCCGCGGCTGATGATCTGCGCGCCGGCCTCCGGCTGCGGAAAAACGACCGTTGTCTGCGCAGTGCTGCGGGCGCTGCTGCGGCGGGGACTGAAACCGATGGCCTGCAAGTCCGGACCGGATTACATCGATCCCATGTTTCACAGCCACGTTTTGGAAGCGCAAAGCTGCAATCTGGACCTTTTTTTCTTCCCTCCTGCCACGGCGCAGGGATTGCTGGTCCGCTGTGCGTCTCATGCGGATGTGACGGTGATGGAAGGGGCCATGGGGTATTATGACGGCATTGCGATGAGCGCGGAGGCCTCCGCGTGGGATCTGGCACGTGCCACGGGTACCCCTGCGGTGCTGGTGGCAGACGGGCGGGGACGCGCGCTTTCCGCGGCGGCGGAGATCCGGGGCTTTCAGCATTTCCGGCCGGACAGCGGGATCGCCGGTGTGATTTTGAACCGGACATCCCCCATGCTGTATTCACGGCTGGCAGAAACGATTATGAAGGAGACCGGCCTGCCGGTGCTGGGATATCTGCCGGTTTTGGAGGACTGTGTGCTGGAAAGCCGGCATCTGGGACTGGTGACGGCGGCGGAAGTGAAAAATTTGCGCCAAAAGCTGGATCGTCTGGCGGATCAGGCGGAAAAAACGGTGGATCTGGACGGACTGCTGGCGCTGGCCCGTACAGCCCCGCCTCTGGCAGAAGAGTCACGCCCCGTCCTTGCGGCGCTTCCGGGACCGCATCCCCGAATTGCCGTGGCGCGAGATGAGGCATTTTGCTTTTATTATGAGGCATCGCTGCAGGTGCTGCGGGATTTAGGAGCGGAACTGGTGGAATATTCACCGATGAAAGACCGGACGCTGCCGGACGATGTGCAGGGGCTTTATCTGGGCGGCGGATACCCGGAGCTTTATGCCCGTCAGCTGGCGGAAAATACCTCGATGCGCAAGTCTGTACATGATGCGGTGACAGGGGGACTTCCCACCATTGCCGAGTGCGGCGGTTTTTTGTATCTGCACCGGAGCTTGAAAGCTGCAGATGGAACGCCGTGGCCCATGGCGGGGGTCTTGGAGGCAGAGGCATATCCGACGGGAAAGCTGGGGCGGTTCGGCTATGTGACGCTGACGGCAGAAAGCGACAGCCTGTTGTTCCGGCGGGGAGAGACCGTCCCTGCCCATGAGTTCCATTATTGGGACAGCACGGCTCCCGGCAGCGCCTTTCTGGCGCAAAAGCCCCGCTCGAACCGCGCTTGGCAGGCGGGAGTAGCCACAGATACGCTGTATGCGGGCTTTCCGCATTTCCATTTTGCATCCAGACCGGAGGCGGCACGGCGCTTTTTGAAGGCGGCGCAGGCCTTTGGTGCAGCCAGATGAAGGAGGAACCCTATGAAATTGCAGTCCATGATTTCATCCATCCAGCCCGCCGACCGGACAGCCATGGAAGCGGCACGGCAAAAGTGGAACGGTGTGGGAAAGCCGTTGGGTTCACTGGGCCTGCTGGAGGATCAGGTGGTCCGTATGGCGGGCGTGTTCGGTACGGCGGATTTTGAAATCACCCGCAAGGCGGTAGTCATTATGTGCGCGGACAACGGCGTGGTGGAGGAAGGCGTCACCCAAAGCGGGCAGGAGGTGACAGCGGTTGTGGCTTCCAATATGGCCCGCAGGCGGTCCAGCGTCTGCAAAATGGCGCGGGTCGCCGGAGCGGAGGTTTATCCGGTGGATATCGGCATGGCCTGCGCCGTGGAGCTTCCGGGGATCGCCCAGCGGTGTGTCCGCCGGGGCGGGACCCGCAATTTTACCAAAGAACCTGCAATGACCCGGCAGGAGGCGGAGCAAGCCGTTCAGGTGGGGATCGATCTTGTGCGTACCCTTCATGAAAAGGGGGTTCACCTGATCGCCACGGGGGAAATGGGCATCGGCAACACGACCACTTCCGCGGCGGTTTTGTCAATCCTGCTGAACCGCAGTCCGGCTGAAATGACAGGCCGCGGCGCAGGGCTGTCCAATGAGGGCCTGGAACGGAAGATCCGGGCCATAGAAACTGCCATCGCCCTGCATCGGCCGGACCCTGCGGACAGTCTGGATGTGCTGAGCAAAGTCGGCGGCTATGACCTTGCGGGCTTGTGCGGCGTGTTTCTGGGCGGGGCGCTGTATCGGATCCCGGTTTTAATGGACGGATTGATTTCAGGTGCTGCCGCGCTGTGTGCCGTGCGGCTTTGCCCTGCGGCGGGAGACTGTGTGCTGGCAAGCCACCTTTCCGGCGAGCCCGCTGCGTGGCCGGTCATGGACGCGCTGGGCGTCCGGCCGCTTTTGCAGGCGGGGCTGCGTCTGGGAGAGGGAACCGGCGCTGTGGCGGTCATGCCGGTGCTGGATATGGCCATGACGGTCTACAACGGCGATACGTTTGATGATCTGCAGATCGAAGCGTATACGCCTCAGAACTGAGAACATCCAAACAGGAGGAAGACCATGAACCATTTTTTGGCGCTGCTGCTGGGCTTTTTGGTGGATCTTGCGGTGGGAGATCCCCGCTGGCTGCCCCATCCGGTTCAGGGGATGGGCTGGCTGATCGGAAAACTGGAGCCGCCTCTGCGGCGGCTTTTGCCAAAAACAGACAAGGGAGAGCTGGCAGGCGGCGTTTTTCTGGTGGTGCTGGTCGTGGGATTGACGGGAATTTCCACCATGGGCGTCCTGTGGGCGGCAGAGGAGATCCATCCGGCGCTGTGCGCGGCGTTGGAGGTGGTGATCTGCTGGCAGATTCTGGCGGTCAGGTCGCTGCGGACGGAAACCATGAAAGTGGTGCGGGCGCTGGAGCATGGTTCTTTAGAGGACGGGCGGCGGGCTGTCGGCATGGTGGTCGGACGGGACACGGACTGCCTTTCGGAGGAAGAGGTGCTGGCGGCTGATGTGGAGACCGTGGCAGAAAATACTGCCGACGGGGTTCTTGCCCCGCTGATGTGGGCAGCGCTTTTGGGACCGGTAGGCGGGATGTGCTATAAGGCGGTCAATACCATGGATTCCATGGTGGGATACCGGAATGAACAGTACCTGTATTTCGGCAGAGCGGCGGCATTGCTGGACGATGCCTGCAACTTTTTCCCCGCCCGTATCGGCGGTGTGCTGATGTGTCTGGCAGCGTATTTCGGCTATGACGGAAAAAACGCCTTCCGGATGTTTTTTCGGGACCGGAAAAACCACCGGTCGCCCAATTCTGCCCATACGGAGGCTGCCTGCGCCGGAGCCTTGGGGCTGCAGCTGGGCGGCACCCATCTCTATTTTGGCAAGCCGGTGGAAAAACCGGTGATCGGAGACCGGCAGAGACCGGTCTGCCGGAAGGATGTAAAACGGGCAAATGATTTAGGACTGTTGACGGCTGTACTGGCGTTGCTGCTGTTTGTTGTGCTGCCGCTGTGTCTGACATTGTGATGAGCGGGAGGGGCATATGACCATAGAACATGGAGGAGATCTGGTTTCCGTCCGGGGAATTTACGAAGGAGCGCTGCTGGACCTGTCGGTCAACTGCAACCCCCTTGGGCCTCCGCCGCAGGCGCTGCAGGCTGCGCGGGATGCACTGGAAGCGGTGACAGCCTATCCGGACCCTTTGTGTCGGGATTTGCGGCAGGCAATTGCACAAAAGGACGGCGTTTGTCCGGATCAGATTTTCTGCGGCAGCGGAGCAGCGGATGTGATTTTCCGTCTGGCTCTGGCGCTGCGGCCTGCGGAGGCGCTGCTGACAGCGCCCGCCTTTTCCGAGTATGAGGGTGCTTTGACTCAGGTTGGCTGCACGTGCCGGTTTCATCACTTGCGTCAGGAGGATGCGTTTGATGTGACGGCGTCCATTCTGGAGCAGATCTGCCCGCCGGTGTCGCTGGTGATCCTGTGCAGCCCCAACAATCCGACCGGACGGCTGATTCCGGAGCCGCTGCTGCTTCGGATTCTGGCGCGCTGTCAGGAAGTGGGGGCCATGCTGGTGGTCGATGAGTGCTTTTTGCCGCTGGCTCAGGCGGGGAACGGGATGGCGCCGTATTTGAAGGACCATCCGAATCTCTTTTTGCTGCGGGCGTTTACCAAGACCTATGCGATCCCCGGACTGCGGCTGGGATACGGGCTGGGAGCGCCGGAATGGATCGAAGAACTGCTGGGCTGGGGACCGTGCTGGAATGTCTCCGGCCCCGCACAGGCGGCGGGAGCTGCCTGCTGCGCACTGCCCGACTGGCCGGCTGAGGGGCGGAAGCTGCTGGAGCGGCAGCGTCCGGTTCTGCTGGCAGGATTGACGGAGCTTGGCTGTCAGGTGATCTCCGGCAGCGCCAACTACCTGCTGTTCCGCCTGCCGGAAGTGAAAAATTTGAAGGAGCGGCTGCTGCGGCGGGGCGTGCTGGTGCGCAGCTGTGCCAATTACAGAGGGCTTGGTCCGGACTGGTACCGTGTGGCCGTGCGGGATGAGACGGAGCAGGAACGATTTTTGCGTGCGCTGCGCGTGGAACTGGAGAGGTGAGTATGGGAAGATCCATTATGGTGCAGGGGACAACGTCCAATGCGGGAAAAAGCTTTCTGGCGGCAGCCCTATGCCGGATTTTCAAGCAGGACGGGTATGCGGTGGCGCCCTTTAAGTCCCAGAATATGGCGCTGAACTCCTTTATCACGGCAGACGGTTTGGAAATGGGCAGGGCGCAGGTTATGCAGGCGGAGGCCGCAGGCATCGTCCCCACGGTGGAGATGAACCCCGTTTTGCTCAAACCGACCAATGACACCGGTTCGCAGGTCATTGTCAATGGCGAGGTGCGGGGCATTATGAGCGCCCGTGGTTATTTTGCCTATAAAAAAGAACTGATACCGGATGTGATGAAGGCCTATCGTGCGCTGTCGTCAAAGTATGATATCGTGGTTCTGGAGGGGGCCGGCAGTCCGGCGGAAATCAATTTGAAGCAGGAGGATATCGTCAACATGGGCATGGCCCGTATGGCGGATGCTCCGGTGCTGCTGTGTGCCGATATTGATAAGGGCGGTGTCTTTGCGTCCTTATACGGGACGGTGGCGCTGCTGGAACCGGAGGAGCGGGCCAGAGTCAAGGGATTGATTATCAACAATTTCCGGGGAGACAAAACCATTCTGGACCCCGGTGTGGAAATGCTGGAGCGGCTGACCGGAATTCCCGTCGTAGGAGTCGTACCCCATTTGCAGGTGGATCTGGACGATGAGGATTCCCTGACGGAGCGGTTTGACCGGAGCGGCGGACACGGCGCTTTGGAGATCGCCGTGATCCGTCTGCCCAGAATCTCCAATTTTACAGATTTTAACTCCTTGTCCCGTATGCCGGAGGTCTCCTTGCGGTATGTGCGGTCAGCCGCGCAGCTGGGCAGCCCTGATGTTGTGATTCTGCCGGGGACCAAAAATACGATGGAGGATCTGCGGTGGCTGCGCCAGAGCGGTTTGGAGGCTGCGATTTTGAAGCATGCCGCATCCGGCGGCGCCGTGGTGGGGATCTGCGGAGGATATCAAATGCTGTGCCGCACCATTTCCGATCCTGAACATGTGGAAAGCGGAGGACAGATCCGGGGGATGGGGCTTCTGGAAGGAGATACCGTGTTTCTGGGGGAAAAAGCCAGAACCCGGGTCACCGGCCGGATGGAACAGGCGCAGGGCCTGTTCCAAGCATTGAACGGGGTGCCCTTTGCCGGATATGAGATCCATATGGGCCGGACGGAGGGCCGGACGGAGCTGGCGTGTCTGGAGGAAGCGGGACACAGGAAAATGGACGGTATGGCAAATGGAAATGTCTGGGGCAGCTATGTCCACGGCATTTTCGATCAGGGCGTGTTCGCACAGGCGTTTGTTTCCTGCCTGCTGCGCGCCAAGGGGCTTGATCTGGCCGGCGGCGTGGAGGATTGGGAGGACTACAAACAGCGGCAGTATGATGTATTGGCGGAGGGGGTCCGGCAGGCGTTGGACCTGAAGGCCGTCTACGGCATGATGGAGGAAAGCACATGCGTGTAAAATTACAGCGGGTGGCTCCGGCGGAAATTGAAAGCAGGAGCATGGAGATCATCCGGTCAGAATTGAAACGGCCCCTGCCCTTGGAGCATGAGGCGGTCATTTTGCGGGCCATTCATACAACAGCAGATTTTGACTATGCGGAGAATCTCTGCTTTTCCCCGCAGGCGGTTGCCCACGGCGTGGAGGCCCTGCGGGGCGGCGCCCACATTGTCACCGATACCACAATGGCGCTTTCCGGCATCAACAAGCGGGTACTGGCACGGTTTGGCGGTGAAGTCCACAATTTTATTGCCGATCCGGCAGTGGCAGCCGAGGCAAAGGAGCGGGGGATCACCCGTGCCGCGGTCAGCATGGAGCGGGCGGCAGCCATGGGGGAGCATCTGATTTATGCCATTGGCAATGCCCCCACGGCGCTGGTGCGGCTTTATGAGCTGTGGCAGGAGGGGACGCTGCCGTCTCCTGCGCTGATTATCGGCGTGCCGGTAGGATTTGTGAATGTGGTGGAAGCCAAGGAACTGGTCATGGAGATGGACTGTCCTTGGATCGTGGCGCGGGGACGTAAGGGCGGCAGCAATGTGGCGGCAGCCATCTGCAATGCCCTGCTGTATACCGCATCCCGGAACGAAAGAGAGTGAGTCGATGAAAAGAGCGATTTTGGCGGTGTCGTTTGGCACCAGTTATCCGGATACCTTGGAAAAGACCATTGCGGCCACGGAGCGGACTTTGGCGGAAGCCTTTCCGGAATGGGAGGTGCGCCGGGCGTTTACCAGCGGGAAAATCATTCAGAAGATTCAGCGGCGGGACGGTGTGACGATCGACCATGTGTCGCAGGCGATGACCCGCTTGGAAGCGGAGGGGTTTACCCATGTGGCGGTGCAGTCCACCCACGTGATGCATGGTGAGGAGTATGAGAAGATGCTGGCGCAGCTGGAGCCTTTCCGGCTGCGGATGCAGGTATCCGTCGGAATGCCGCTGCTCCACGGCGAAGAGGACTATGCGGCTGTGGCAGACGCGCTGCTCCAATGGCTGCCAGGACCTGAGGAGGGCGAAGCGCTGGTGCTGATGGGCCATGGAACGCCGCACTTTGCCAATGCCTCCTATACACAGCTGGAGCATATGCTCCGCGCCAGATGCAGCAGGGTTTTTGTGGCGACGGTGGAAGGATATCCCACATTGGAAGGCGTGTGCCGGCAGCTGGATGCGGCGCCGGAGATCCGGAAGATCACGCTGGCGCCGCTGATGCTGGTGGCCGGAGATCATGCCCGCAACGATATGGCCGGAGGAGAGGACTCTTGGAGAGCGCAGCTGGAAGCGAAGGGATATTCGGTCCGCTGCATCCTGCAGGGGCTGGGAGAGTGTCCTGCGGTTCGGGAACTGTTTGCACAGCACTGCCGGAAGGCGGTGGCGGCGCTTTCTCAGGGCGGAAAGCTGTGGGGTGTGGGCGTAGGCCCCGGAGATCCCGAGCTGATGACCATGAAGGCCGTTCGGGTTTTGCGGGAGGCGGATGTGGTGATGGTGCCCAACACCAGCAGCGGGGGTCAAACGGCGCTGCAGATTGCACAGCCCTATCTGACCGGACAGGAAGTGGTGCTGGTCAATACGCCGATGGTGCGGGATCGGACTGTGGTGGATGCGGCTTATGAAGCCGCGGCGGATCAGATCTGTGCACTGCTGGAGCGGGGAAAGCAGGTGGCGTTTTTGACGCTGGGCGATCCTACGGTCTATTCCACCTATATGTACATTCATGAAAAGGTGCTGAGACGGGGATGGGAAGCGGAAGTGATCCCCGGCGTGACGTCCTTCTGCGCGGCTGCCGCCCGACTGAATATGTCACTGTGTCAAGGGTCCGAGCCGCTGCTGATCGTGCCGGCGTCCCATGACCGGGAGGAGCTGATGGATGTTCCTGCCAATCAGGTGTTTATGAAGGCAGGGCGCTCCATTCTGGAGCTGCAGCAGACTCTGGCGGAGCGGGGACTGCTGGAGGGCGCCGCTATGGTGGAAAACTGCGGGATGCCCAATGAGCGGGTGTATCCGGACTTTTCTCAACTGAAGGAACCCAGCGGATATTTCTCTCTGGTGATCGCCAAAGGAGGCGTCCAATGAGCTTGGTCATGTCGGGACTGGACTGCCACCGGGCGTCCATCGGACTGCGGGAACGACTGGCGTTTTCCAAGCAGCAGGTGCAGAGCCTGCTGGAGCGGCTTCGGGAACAGTCCGGTGTGCGCGGCTGTGTGCTGCTGTCCACCTGCAACCGCACGGAGCTGTACCTCAGCGGAGAGGCGGAAACTCCGTGGCGGCTGCTGTGCAGAGAGGCTGGCGTGCCGGAAAAGGAGCTGGAACCCTACTTTGTGACCCGAACCGGAACGGATGCCGCCCGTCATTTGATGGAGGTGGCCTGCGGGCTTCATTCTCAGATTCTGGGGGAGGACCAGATCATTACGCAGGTCCGGACTGCCATGGAGCTGGCACAGGAGGTAAAGGCTGCGGATCCGGTTTTGTCGGCGCTGTTCCGCAGGGCGGTCACTGCCGGCAAGCGGGCGCGGACAGAGGTTCATGTGACACGGGGCGTGCCGTCTATGGGAACGCGCTGTCGGGAAATTCTGGAGCGGGAACTGGATGGGCTGGTAGATCGGAACATTCTGGTGATGGGAAACGGGCAGATGGGCCGGCTGGCGGCGGAATTGCTGCGGGAAGCGGGCGCCCGCGTCACCGTGACACTGCGGACCTACCGCCACGGGCAGACTGTGGTTCCGGCAGGCTGCCGCACAGTCCCCTATGAAGAACGGCTGACCGCCATGGAAGGCATGGACGCGCTGGTGTCGGCCACAGCCAGTCCGCATTATACACTGACGCTGCCGCAGCTGGAAACGGTGGTGCATCCGCCGAAGGTGGCGGTGGATCTGGCAGTGCCCAGAGACATTGATCCGGCTTGCGGAGAACGGATGACCTGTTTTGACGCCGATACGCTGGGCGCCGGAGGTCCCGGAAGCCGCGAGGAGCTGGCGGCGATGGAAGCCGTCGCGGAAGAGGAGCTGGAGCGGTTTTTGCAGTGGCAGCGCCGGCAGACAGCGCCGGAGCGTCCGCCGAGATTTCCGCTTTTTCTGGATCTGTCCGGAAAAACCGTGGTGCTGGTAGGCGGCGGGACCATTGCAGCCAGAAGGATCGGGACCCTGCGGTTGTTCGGCTGCCGGATCGTGGTGATCGCTCCGTCGCTCAAGGCCAAGGCTGAGGGTGTGACGTGGATCCGGAGACCGTATGAGCCCGGCGATCTGGAAGGTGCCTTTCTGGCCATTGCCGCAACGGATGACCGGCAGGTAAACCGGCAGGTGGGGGAGGAAGCCCGCCGCTTGGGCATTCCGGTGTCGGTGGCGGACTGTGAAGCGGAGTGCAGCTTTTATTTTCCCGCGGTCTGCACCGGAGAAGACCTGATAGCCGGAGTGGTCTCCTCCGGTAAGGACCACCATAAGACTGCGCGGGCGGCGCGGGAGATCCGAAAGGTATTGGAGGAGCTGGAATGAAAATCAGGATCGGCAGCAGAGAAAGTGTACTGGCGGTGACGCAGAGCCGGCTGGTGATGGATGCCATTGCCCGCACAGAGCCGGAGGCGGAACTGGAACTGGTGACCATGAAGACCACCGGAGACAGGATCCTGCATCAAACGCTGGATCAGATCGGCGGCAAGGGGCTTTTCGTCAAGGAGCTGGATCAGGCTCTGCGGAACGGCAGGGTCGATTTCACGGTACATTCCCTGAAGGATCTGCCCATGGAGGTTCCGGACGATCTCCCGCTGGCGGCCTTTTCCAAGCGGGAGGACCCGCGGGATGTGCTGGTGCTGCCGGAAGGCGTTTCGGAGCTGGATCCGGCAAAGCCCATTGGGTGCGCGTCCCGCCGGCGACAGCTGCAGCTGCGTGTCTTGTATCCGGACATGGACATTCAGCCGGTTCGGGGCAATGTGCAGACCCGGCTGAGAAAGCTG
This sequence comes from Dysosmobacter sp., assembly GCA_026169195.1. Lineage (GTDB taxonomy): Bacteria > Bacillota > Clostridia > Oscillospirales > Oscillospiraceae > Oscillibacter. Next base: position 69,062 of record JAPFEH010000015.1, read on the forward strand.
CAGGAAGGGGAGTTTTCCGCACTGGTCTTGGCGGCGGCGGGATTGAAGCGTCTGGGCTTGGAAAACCGGATCAGCCGGTGGTTTTCTCCGGAGGAGATCCTGCCGGCAGCGGGACAGGGAATTCTGGTGGTGCAGACCCGTCAGGGAGTGGACACGCAGTGCCTTGCGAAAGTTCATGATCCGGCGGCGGCCTGCTGCGCGCTGGCGGAACGCGCATTTGTGCGGACGCTGGACGGAGGCTGCAGTTCTCCGGTGGCAGCGTATGCCGTGGCCGGAGGAGAGCAGCTGGCGCTGACAGGACTGTATGTCAGTCCGGATGAGCGGGTGATCCGCAGGGGAACCCTGCGTGGTTCGGCTTCGGAAGCGGAATCCTTGGGGATCGCGCTGGCTGAAAAGCTGAGGAAAGGAACGTGAGAGCCATGAATGGCAATGTGATCTTGGTGGGAGCAGGCCCCGGTGATCCCGGATTACTGACGGAGAAGGGACGGCGGGCGCTGGAGCAGGCACAGGTGGTCGTATTTGACAGGCTGGTAAGTCCGGCGATTCTGGCGTTGATCCCTGCGGAAGCGGAAACCATTGACGTAGGCAAGGAGGCCAGTCATCATCTGGTGCCGCAGGAACAGATCAACCGCATCCTGTTGGACAAGGCGCTGGAAGGCAAGCGGGTGGTACGGCTGAAGGGGGGGGATCCCTTCCTGTTTGGCCGGGGTGGAGAAGAGCTGGAGCTGCTGGAGGAAAACGGCATCTCCTTTCAGGTGATCCCCGGCGTGACATCGGCGCTGTCCGTTCCGGCTTATGCAGGGATCCCCGTGACCCATCGGGATTTTTGCTCATCCCTGCATATCATTACCGGCCATGCCAGAGCCGGAGCAGAACTGCACATTGATTTTGACGCCTTGCGCCGCACAGGCGGAACGCTGGTGTTTTTGATGGGGGTCACCTCTCTGCCGCGGATCTGCCGCGGGCTTTTGGAGGCTGGCATGGAGCGCACAATGCCGGCGGCTGTGATCGAGCGGGGAACGCTTCCCGGCCAGCGGAAGGTGATCTCCACGCTGGAAGCATTGCCGGAGGCGGCAAAAGCGGCAGCGATCAAGAGTCCGGCTGTGATCGTGGTGGGGAAGGTCTGCAGCTTGTCGGACCGGTTTGACTGGTTCTCCCGTCTGCCTTTGGCGGGAAAGCGGGTGGTGGTCACCCGTCCGGCCGATCGAAGCGGCAGCCTGACGGAACGTCTGCGCTGTCTGGGGGCTGAGGTGGTGGACTATCCCTGCATCCGGACGGTGCCCAGAGAGCCGGCTGCGGAATTGGACCGGGCCGTTTCGGAACTGAGCCGTTACCGGTGGCTGGTCTTTACCAGTCCTGTTGGCCCCAGAATCTTCTTTGACCGCCTGCGGGCTGCCGGTAAGGATGCCCGTGCGCTGGCGGGAGTGAAACTGGCAGCCATTGGTCCCAAAACTGCCGCTGGATTATCTGCCTGCGGTTTGACGGCGGACCTGATCCCGTCGACCTATGACTCTCCGAGTCTGGCTGCTGCCATGACGGATGTGGAGGGACCAGTTCTGCTGTGCCGTGCCAGTCGGGGCAGCAGTGCGTTGCCGGAACTTTTTCAGAAAAGGGGGATTCCTTTTACGGATGTGCCGTGCTATGATACCGTGTATGAAAACCCGGACCCCGCGCCGGTTCGGGACTTGCTGGCAGAGCCGGTCTTGGTGACCTTCACCAGCGCCTCTACGGTACGGGGATTTGCGGAGAGTCTTTCCGGCGCGGATCTCAGCAGCGTACTGGGATGCTGCATTGGCCGTCAAACGGCTGAGGAAGCAAAAAAATACGGGATTGCTGCGGTGACAGCCAAAGAGGCCACCATAGAATCCCTTGTAGAATGTATCAAGGAAGTGTGAAACCATGGATCTTACCATTCGTCCCCGCAGGCTTCGGACCTGCGACAGCCTGCGCCGCATGGTGCGGGAGACCCGGGTGTCTCCGGACAGTCTGGTCTATCCCCTCTTTTTGATCGAAGGGGAGGGGATCAAAGAACCGATCCCTTCTCTGGACGGTCAATACCGGTATTCCCCTGACCGTGTCTGCGAGGAAATCGCCGCGTGTATGGAAGCCGGAGTCAGCCGGGTGCTGCTGTTTGGAATTCCGGCGCATAAGGACGCCTGCGGCTCCTCTGCGTGGGACCCCCGCGGTGTGGTGCAGCAGGGAATCCGGGCCATCAAGTCCGCATATCCCGACTGCTATGTCATCACCGATGTTTGCATGTGCGAGTATACGGATCATGGCCACTGCGGCATTCTGCACGGCCATGCGGTGGACAATGACAAAACACTGGAGGTGCTGGCGAAGACTGCGCTGTCCCATGTGCAGGCGGGGGCGGATATGGTTGCCCCTTCTGATATGATGGACGGCCGGGTGGCTGCGATTCGGGAAATTCTGGATGAAAACGGCTTTGAGACTGTCCCCATTATGTCGTATTCCGCAAAATACGCCTCGGCATTCTATGGCCCCTTCCGGGATGCCGCCGGTTCGGCGCCGGCGTTTGGCGACCGCAGAGGCTATCAGATGGATCCCCACAATCGGAAAGAGGCGCTGAAGGAATGCGCGCTGGATGTGCAGGAGGGGGCGGATATTTTGATGGTGAAGCCTGCCTTGAGCTATCTGGACGTGATTCGGGAGTGTGCAGACAGCTTTGACCTGCCGATGGCAGCCTATTCCGTCAGCGGTGAATATGCCATGATCAAGGCGGCCGGACAGGCTGGATTGATCGATGAGCACCGGGTCATGTGTGAGAGCGCCCTGTCCATGTACCGGGCCGGCGCGGATATCCTGATTACCTATTTCGCCAAAGAGCTGGCGCAGGCCATGAAGCAGGGGGAGCTGGGATGATGACGCGTTCACAGCAGTTGTTTGAAGCGGCACAGAAGGTCCTGCCGGGGGGAGTGAACTCTCCGGTGCGGGCCTGCCGCGCTGTGGGGACGTATCCCCGCTTTTTGGAGAAAGGGCTTGGAAGCCGCGTGTGGGACGCGGACGGTCAGGAATACATTGACCTGATCTGCTCTTGGGGACCGCTGATTCTGGGGCATTGCAACCAGACCGTGGAAACGGCTGTGACGGAGGCTGTAAAAAAAGGCCTCAGCTTCGGTGCGCCGACGGCGGTTGAAGTGGAGATGGCGGAGCTGGTGTGCCAGATGACTGGAGTGGAAATGGTCCGCATGGTCAATTCAGGCACCGAGGCGGTCATGTCCGCCCTGCGTCTGGCAAGAGGCGCTACGGGCCGCAGCAAGATCATCAAGTTTGCCGGATGCTATCATGGACATTCCGATTCTATGCTGGTGAAGGCCGGCTCCGGCGCGCTGACCGGCGGTGCGCCGGATTCTGCCGGCGTGCCTGCGGAGATGGCAGGAGATACGCTCACTGCCGAATATAATGATCTGGACAGCGTTCTCCGGCTGCTTGAGGCGAATCCGGAGCAGGTGGCAGCGGTGATCGTGGAGCCTGTGGCGGCCAATATGGGCGTCGTTCCGCCGCAGCCCGGTTTTTTGCAGGGGCTGCGGACGCTGTGCGACCGGTTCGGCAGTCTGCTGATCTTTGACGAGGTGATTACCGGATTCCGGCTGGCGCCCGGCGGCGCACAGGCCTATTTCGGCGTTCGGGCGGATCTGGTCACTTATGGCAAGATCATCGGCGGCGGAATGCCGGTGGGCGCTTACGGCGGCAGCAGACGGCTCATGGAGCATGTGGCGCCGCTGGGACCTGTGTATCAGGCAGGGACGCTGTCCGGAAATCCGGTGGCCATGGCAGCCGGTCTTGCGCAGCTGAAGATTTTGAACAGTACGCCGGCAATCTATGCGGAGCTTGAGCGGCGCGGCGCCATGCTGCAGGAAGGACTGCAGGATGCTTTGCGGGCAGTTCCCGCACAGGTGAACCGGGTGGGCTCCCTGCTGACGGTGTTTTTCACGCAGCAGCCGGTTACCACCTATGCGCAGGCACGCTCTTCAGATCTGGAGCGGTTTAAGCAGTGGTATAACGGCCTGCTGCAGCGGGGGATCTATGCGGCCCCCAGCCAGTTTGAGGCCATGTTCCTCTCTGCGGTCCATACGGATCAGGAGACCGAGCGGATCATTCAGGCTGCCCGGGAAATCTTTTGAATGCTGCAAAGCCCCATCCCGATTTCGGGATGGGGCTTTGCAGCGTTTATTTGGAATGGCAGGTGAGGGTGCCGTCTGTTTCGTCGAGAATCAAAGTACTTCCGCCGGGAATCTCTCCGCGGAGGATTTCTTTGGCAATCAGCGTTTCAGCGCTGCTTTGGAGATAGCGCTTCAGTGGACGGGCGCCATACATGGGATCAAAGCCTCTGTCGATCAGCAGGGCCTTGGCGCGGTCCGTGACTTCCAGCTTCAGTGTTTTGTCAGCAAGCCGCCGCCGCAGTCCTTCCATGAGAATGTCGATGATTCCCGTCAGATTTTCTTTGGTCAGGGGCTTGAAGAGAATGATCTCATCCAGCCGGTTCAAAAATTCCGGACGGAAGGAAGCGCGCAGCTCGGACATCACGGCTTCCCGGGCTTCCGCGGTGATGCTGCCATCGGAGCGGATGCCGCCCAGCAGCTCCTGCGCGCCGAGATTGGAGGTCAGAATGATGATGGTGTTTTTGAAATCCACTGTGCGGCCCTGAGAATCGGTGATGCGGCCGTCATCCAGAATCTGCAGCAGAATGTTGAACACATCCGGATGCGCTTTTTCGATTTCGTCAAACAATACCACACTGTATGGCTTACGGCGGACGGCTTCGGTCAGCTGGCCGCCTTCATCATAACCGACATATCCGGGAGGCGCGCCGATCAGCCGACTGACAGAAAATTTTTCCATATATTCTGTCATGTCGATGCGCACCAGATTGTGTTCATCGTCGAACAGGCATTCTGCCAGAGATTTTGCAAGCTCCGTTTTGCCGACACCGGTAGGTCCCAGAAACAGAAAGCTGCCGATGGGACGGTTGGGATCGGCGATTCCGGCGCGGGAACGCTGGATCGCCTCCGTTACCAGACGAACGGCTTCATCCTGACCTACCACCCGCCGGTGAATGACCTCGTCCAGATGCAGCAGCTTTTCCCGCTCGCCCTCCATCAAGCGGGCGACGGGGATGCCGGTCCACTTTGCCACGATATCGGCGATTTCATTTTCCGTTACAGTATCGTGAATCAGTGTGTTGCTGCCGGTGTGCTGCTCCGCGGCAGCCTCGGCGGCTTTTAAGGCCTGCTCCAGAGCGGGCAGATCGGAGTATTTCAGCTTGGCGGCTTTTTCGTATTCCAGATGGGCCTGTGCCTGCTCAATGCGGCCCTGCAACTGTTCCAGCTGGCTCTTGAGCTCTTTGACATGATCGACGCTCTGCTTTTCCGCTTCCCAACGGGATTTCAAGGCGTTGAATTGTTCCTTCTCATTGGCAAGCTCACATTTCAGCTCCGCCAGACGGTCCTGAGAGAGCTGATCGCTTTCTTTTTTCAATGCCATTTCTTCGATTTCCAGCTGCATGATTCTGCGGCGAAGATCATCCAGTGCAGCCGGCATGGAGTCGATCTCCGTGCGGATCATAGCGCAGGCTTCGTCCACCAGATCAATGGCTTTATCCGGAAGGAACCGGTCGGAGATATAGCGGTTGGAGAGGGTTGCGGCGGCGACCAGAGCGTTGTCATGGATCCGGACGCCATGAAAGATTTCATAGCGGTCTTTCAGCCCCCGGAGAATGGAAATGGAGTCCTCCACGGTGGGTTCATCCACCTGCACCGGCTGGAAACGGCGCTCCAGCGCGGCGTCCTTTTCGATATATTGACGGTATTCATCCAGTGTGGTTGCACCGATGCAGTGCAGCTCCCCTCTGGCCAGCATGGGCTTCAGGAGGTTGCCTGCATCCATGCTGCCCTCTGTTTTTCCGGCTCCGACGATGGTATGCAGTTCGTCGATGAACAGGATGATCCGCCCGTCGGATTTACGAACCTGCTCCAAAACGGCTTTCAGCCGTTCCTCAAATTCCCCGCGGTATTTGGCTCCGGCGATCAGTGCGCCCATATCCAGAGAGAAGATGGTGCGGTCCTTCAAACCGTTCGGCACATCGCCGCGGACGATCCGCTGTGCCAGCCCTTCGGCGATGGCGGTTTTGCCGACGCCGGGCTCGCCGATCAGCACGGGATTGTTCTTGGTTTTTCTGGAAAGGATCCGGATCACATTCCGGATCTCGCTGTCCCGACCGATCACAGGATCCAGCTCCTTGTTTCTGGCCCGCTCAACCAGATCCGTACCGTATTTTTTTAACGCATCATAGGTTTCTTCCGGATTATCTGAGGTCACAGGGCTGGATTTGACCTTGGCAAGTTCCTCGCTGAAGCGGCTGCGGGTGATGCCGTGATCCTGCAGCAGCTGTTTGAGCGAACGGTCGCCTTCGGCAAAGATGCCCAGCATGAGATGTTCCACGGAAAGATACGCGTCCTGCAGCTTTTCGGCAGCCTTTTCTGCTGCGGAGAGCACCTGACTGGTTTCCGGAGAGGCATAGACCTGACCGTTTCCGCCGGAGACCTTGGGTAAATGCTGGATGTTGGCGCCCAGCTCCGCCAATAGACCGCTGCAATCCACGCCCATACGGGAGAAGATGGAACCGATCAATCCGCCTTCCTGCCGCAGCAAGGCATACAGCAGGTGCTCCGGCGTCACATACTGGTTTTGCTGCTCCTGCGCCAAAGATTGAGCGTCTCGGAGGGCTTCCATGGATTTTTGCGTATATTGTTCATTTCTCATAAAAATTCCCCCAATTCAAAGGGCGGCGCTGTGGAGAGAACCGTCCTGTATGAAGTGTTTTCCGATTTCGGCTCTATTATAACCCGCATTTTAGCACTGTCAAGAGGAGAGTGCTAAAATAACGGGGCGGGGGATGATTGTTTACAGTTTTTCAAAATCTGCCGCCTGCTCTCCCTGCTGCGTCTGATTTTTAGAGAGGAGCAGGGGTGGTTTTTCCATGACGAAATTTGTCAAAGAGACGCCGTGCCGCTGTACGGTCTGCTTTTGCTTGACCTGATATCCTCTCCGTTCAAAAAAAGGTTTTGCGGTGATGGAAGCGTGGGTCAGAATGGTGCCTTGGAAGGATTGCTCCAATTGGGCGCAAATGCTGCCGCCAATTCCTTCCCCCTGATGGTCGGCATGAACAAATAAGCGGTCCAGATAGCCTGACGCGTCGATGTCCCCGAAGCCGACAATGGCGCCGTTCTCCTCGGCAACAACGCAGAAATGCTCCGGAAAAGACCGGTTCCACGCCTCCGGATCGGGAATTTCCGGCGCCCATGCGTCCAGCTGCTGTCGGGTGTAGTCTTTTGCGTTGACCGTATGGACTGTGTTGTAAAATAAAGCGGCCAGTTCCCCGCAGTCTGCGGGGCGGTAGCTTCTGATGGTCCATGTTGGCTGTTTCATGTTCGTTACCCAAACCCTTTCTGATACTTCAGTGCCTGTGCCGGTGATGATCGTTCATGACATCGTAAAAAACAACCGCTCCGGTTGACCGGAGCGGTTGCGATGATGCTTATTCAGCGGTGTAGACAGAAGCCTGCTTGCGATCCTTGCCCAGACGCTCAAAACGGAGCACGCCGTCCACCTTGGCAAACAGGGTATCGTCAGTGCCGATACCGACATTGGTGCCGGGATGGATGCGGGTGCCGCGCTGGCGGACCAGAATGTTGCCGGCTTTGACGAACTGACCGTCTGCGCGCTTGGGACCAAGGCGCTTGGACTCGGAGTCACGGCCGTTCTTGGTAGAGCCGCCGCCCTTCTTGTGGGCGAAGAACTGAAGACCAATACAGATCATGATACGGACCATCCTTTCTGAAGAATTTTTAGAATGGGGAGAAAGTCAATCTTCCTCCAGAACTTCGATGTTGTCGGGGTATTCATCCCGCAGCTGTACAAAATAGACCATCAACCCGGCCATTAAAGACTGGCAGGTACTCTCCGCCGTGGGGCTGAGTCCGCCGGGCAGACGAAAGGAAATCAAAGCATCCTGCTCCCGGATCTTGACGGATGCTGCCAGACCCAAGACATCGTTGATCGTGGCATCCACCAGACGGATGGCGCTGGTGATCGCCGCGCAGACAATGTCGCTGCCTTCTTCAGCATAGCCGCTGTGACCCTGAGAATCAAACCCGATGATGCGTTCACCCTCGGTTCGGAATGTTACAACGGTCATATTCAGACAGAGATCTTGGCGATCTCAACCTTGGTGTAAGGCTGACGATGGCCCTGACGCTTGCGGTAACCCTTCTTGGCATTGTACTTGAAGATGCGGATCTTCTTGCCCTTGCCGTTCTTGACGATCTTGGCCTCCACGGAA
>JAPFEH010000054.1 GCA_026169195.1 Dysosmobacter sp.
ATCGTCACGGTCGTCCGGATCGTCGCGGTCATCCCAATCATCGCGGTCATCCCGATCGTCGCGGTCATCCCAATCATCGCGGTCATCCCGATCGTCGCGGTCATCCCAATCATCGTGGTCATCCAGATCATCACGGTCATCTAAGTCATAACGGTCATCCAAATCATCAAAATCATTCCGATCCTTCCAATCGAGGCGACCGTCCCAATCATCATTCCGCTCCGTATCGGCTTCCAGAATCTTGCCGGTGCGGGCGTGTACTTCATATTCGTAGGTCACGCCATCAGCTGTGAATTCCAGCTCGTAGACCCCGTCATCCAGCTTGCAGGAGTGGTCACGGAAGGCGGCGCTTTGCAGTCCGAGCTGCGCCAGAGCCAACTCCTTGGCTTTTTCCAGACTGATATAGCCCCGGTCATCCAAATCGTCCTGATCCACAGCCATGGCCGCAGAAGTGATCCCGCAGGCGTCGGCAGTTTCCTGAATGCTGCGGGCGAGATCTTCAAGGAAGGTGCTGTCAGGGGATACAGAGCCATTCTCCAACTTGATGACGATGTTTTTGTCATGACCATCTACTGTTTTTTCAAAATAGCCGGCGCTATAAATTTCCTGAACCAGTTCATTCAGAACTGCCTGACAGGTTTTTCCGGAAAAGTCTCCGTACCGGCCGACAATGTTTCTGCCGTCATCGTTCAGCCCTTCTACTTCTAGTACCAGCCCCCGCTGATCATATTCAATCTCAATTTCCGGGTTGACACTCAGCAGCACCGCACCGGCCGGAGAGGGATCGGCTGCGGTGGACGGTGCGCGGGAAGTGATGCCGGATGCGGTGCCGGAAGCACCCGATGAACCACAGCCACAGAGAGCCGCGGCTGTGAAAGCCGCAGAGAGGGTCAGGGCCAGTACTTGTGTCAGCATTCTTTTTTTCATAGCAAATTCTCCTTACATGATAGATTGGATCGTCTGATCGTCTTTGTATTTACAGAATACGGATCAGATGAAGCAAAACCGGGGTTGGGGGAGAAATTTTTTTATCATTTCTGGAGGATTTGAAAAATACGATTTGGAGATGGAAAAAGACGCCATTCCATGGAATGGCGTCTTTTTTGTAAAGAGAGAGGAAGGGGGCGGAGGGGAGAGCGTCTTGGGAAAGTATATTCAGTCATCCAGTTCCTCGTCATCCTCGATCTCGCTGTCATCATCGCCGTAATCGTCATCCGGTTCTGCCGCATCCATGTCATCATCCTCGTCCTCGTCATCGCCATCGTCATCGGGCACAGAGGGAGGGGGCGTTTCCAGCGGATGCTCGGCAGGAGGAATCTCCGGCTGGCTGGATGAGAGCGTGACAGTCACATCATAACCGTCCAGATAGGAGGATAGCTCCGATGTCAGGAACGCCTCCATATTGGTTTTCCAGCCTATCCGGTCAGAATTTACCGTTAGGGTGATTTGACCGCCATCTTCCAGATAATCCAGTTCCAATGCGCGGTCTGCAAGCTCTGCGGAGACGCGCCTGACGGAGCGGCCATAGGACCGGAAGCCATCCAGCAGAAGCTGCCCGTCCGGATTCAATCCTTCCAGAGCCACAACCCTGTCATAGCGGTTGATTGTCATTTGAATCTCCGGATTGATCTGCATACGGACGGTGCCCATTGGAGTTCGCCAGATGAACCAGCTTCCAAGGAGCACAACGCACAGGCACGCTGCGGCTGCTGCCCGCCGGAGCATCCGGCTGCCCGGAGGAGAACGATATCCGGAAGCTTGCGTCAGAACAACTTGATCCAAGACCTGCCCGACCTCATAGCCCAGATTGGGGACTTTCAGGAAGCGGCCATCGCTGTCCAGCACCACTGCGTAGCTCAGCCCGCATTCTACTACCATATATTTCATGCGCCGTTTCGACCTCCTTCCCTGAGAGCCATCTGGCACAGATGTCCCCGTATGATTTCAAAGCCGTTGGTATAGGCCAGCAGAATGGCAACCAGATACTTCCGGTGCCGCTCCAAGGTTTTTCGAGCCACCCCGCTGCCGGCAGCCAGCGGGCCGATGGGCAGCTTGTGTGTGGTAATGAGCTGTTCCAGAAGAACCGGATTGGCTTTTGCGTAAGACAGCGCCTGCAGGCAGGCTTGCAGTGTTCGCTCCTGCTTGGGGCAGTTTTCCGCTATATCAGTCAGATGCAGGCCGAAGGATTTCAATTGTGCGGAAAAGTCCAAAATTTCTTCCCGCGCTGCGCTGCGTTGCTGGAATTCGTCGATCTCACTGTGACCGGTGTCCAGTTGCTCCAGCAAAGTGCGGCTGTCTTCTCCGCTGCAGGCGGGACTGTCCAGCGATAAGGTGAGGGAATGACGGCGTTCCTGCCGCTGGAAGTCGATCAACCGGTTTCGGATGGCTGCTGCCGCAAAGGGCAAAAAAGCGCCTCTGGGCCGACTGTACGCCAGTACCGCTTCGTGAAACGCAAACATGGCGATTCCCAGTTCGTCGTCCTGTCCTTCCTGAGGCGGCCTGCGAATCAATTTTGCAGTTTCCGCCTTGATGAAGGGGAGGTATTGCCGAACCAGATCGTCCGCAGCCTGCGGGTCTTCCTTGGCTGCGGCAACCTGATGAATGATATCGTAGGCTCTGTCCATAAACACACTCCTGTCTAATCAAAGGATACGGAGAGCCGTTTTCCGTTTCGGGGTCGATCAGAGAAAACATGTCATACTGCGGTGCTGCGCCGGCGTCGAAATCCATGCAAACGGCACTTATATAGTAAAGGACTGCCCGTGGAAAATCAACTGTTATGATGAACGTTCCGGATGTTTGATGAAAGACAGGGGCCGATCGATAAGGGATGACCGGAAACGTGCATTTTGCAGGATGATGAAAAGAGCATGAATATGGAATTTATCAAATGGGAGAAGGCGAGAAATTTGATGTTGTTGATATGCAGCATACGCCTGTTCTGATTGCTTTGACGAATTGCTTTTAATAGTATACAATAATATACAAGGAATCTTTTGGGTTTATTTTCGCCTGCATTTATGAGAACAATATTGAAGGAGGAGTTGAAATGAAAAAAGCCATTGTAAAAGAAAAATTTTTTCGAATACTCTTATATGCGGCTTTATTTATTATGACACTCGCTGGTTGTTCTGAGCACCCACCTGAAACGGCACAGCCCGAAAGCAATCAGGAAGGTGAATCTATTCAGTCGCAAGAGACACAAGTGGGAATAGACGGTATTTCTGGCAACCCTTTGTCCATCGAAGAATTGGATCAGTTTCATGAGATATTTGCGGCTCAGGCTATTGCACATGATTTTTTGCCGGTCAACGGCTTTTTTACCAGCCTCTATGATGATGTGACAGAGCTTAATTTTGCTGAGTTCCTCCACTATTATCCCAGTGACGGGATTTTAGAGGAAAATGATGCCGCTGAATTTGAGGCGTTGTTGAAACATCCTGATTTCCCTTGGAACGCAGAGGATTTTGACAAAGAATCTTTGGCAGTCAATGACCTGCCTGTACCTGTACGCCGTATATTACGGTCTTCTGTAGATGAGACCCTGCAAAAATATGCAGGCATTACTGTCGCGGATCTGGTCAACACCGAGGGAGTACTCTATTTGCCTGAGTATGATGCCTATTATAATTTTACCAGTGACTTTGGCCCCGGCGTGTTTGAGTGTGTTGGCGGTAAAAAAGATGGAAACACAGTCCGGCTGTGGTCTGCTGTGCACGAATATGATGGTTCCAGAGAGATATTAACACTCCAAGAGGAAGATGAAAGCTATTATATCAAATCTTTTCAAAATGCGGGAAACAGCGCATAACCACATGAGATAGGAGATAGACCATTTATTGTTTTTCCTGCGATTAGGTTGAGGCGGGAGCATCTTAACCGATACTCCCGCCTTTGCTGTTTTGATATGTAATTCTTTTCTGACAATTTACTCAACTTCAAATTCTGCCGCCAAATAATGAGGTGTTCCATCTTCTGCTTTCATCTCGAGCACCACACGATACGCACCAGGTTCTAAACGGGTTCCATAATAATCGTATTTCTGTACGATACTCCCCTCTAAGCCAGAACTTTCTTCCCCGCCCAATGCAAATTCAATGGTTGTGAATGGGAAGTTGTCCTGTGTATATCCCAACCGATACCACTGTCCATCAACGCATCGTTCAAGGTATGCAAACCTATTGGGAGGTTCGCCATCCTGTACGAAATAATATATAGCTTCGGAATTGGCGTCCACGCTCCAGCGAATGGAGTATCCCTTAAAAGGAGACCAAGACGGTTCTTCTATTGTCAGTTCGAAGCCCTCAACTTGATTGACGGGATAAGAAACTTCTTCGCCAAGCGTGGGATATTCTGCTGTGACTTGTAAAGTAAGCCAAACTCCGCCAGAGAAAATGGCAATGAAAACAAATTTTTCAGTTGCCAAAATCACAACTCCGGTTATCGCAAGTGCAGCAAAACGCATTATATCCGGCTGGACTTCTTGGAGCAGGTCGTTTTATATGAGGTCAAGCGGCTGGCCTGCTTTGCCAGCGAATACGAAAATGACTTTATCAAGGCCATGATCGGATGCTCGGCAAAGGTGGCGGAAAACGGGCGCATCCGCAAGCAGCGGGAGCTGGATGCTCTGACTGCCCGTGACCGGGAACTGGATATGCTCTTTGAACGGCTCTATGAGGACAATGTGGCTGGCAAGATCGACGATGTCCGGTTTGCCAAAATGTCCAAACGCTATGAACAGGAGCAGGGCGAGAACGCCAAGAAGATCAAGGCGCTGCGGCTGGAACTGAAAAAGGACGAGAGCAAGCGCATGGATATTGACGATTTCCTTGAAACGGTGCGGCGGTATACGGACGCGACCACCATTACAAAGCGCATGGTCGCGGAGCTAATCGATCACATTGAGGTGTACCACGCCGAAAAGCAGGACGGCATTACCAACCAGCGCGTCGATATTCACTATAACTGCATCGGTGCCTTTGATGTGCCGGATCGCCGGAAGATCCCGGAGGCCGACATTATCATGGAAACAAGAAAAGGCGTAGCACTCAGCTACGCCCCGGAACAGGTTGCGGTATAGGAGGTACGACACGATGAAAGCCTATTTCTATTGCCGCGTCGCTCACGATGATAGCTTTTCTTTGGAACGGCAGGCCAAGGAGCTTCGCCGCTATGCGGAACAAGCCGGGTACACCATCGTTGGTGCTGCCGCCGAGCATGGCTCTGGAATGACCCTTGACCGTCCGGCTCTGCAAGAAGTGATGGAGGCCGTTCTTGCCGGAAAGGTGGATGTGGTGCTGATAAGCAGCCTTGACCGTATAGGGCGGGACTGGGGCATGACAAAGCAGTACATCGCCCTGCTGACCGAGCATAAGGTCAAGCTGCTGTGCCTGCGGGAACGGGTGAGCAGCGACATCTCCGGCGCTTCACCATTCTCTACATAAAAAAGCAGAGTGTCCATTACAGGATACTCAGATCCTATAAGGACACTCTGCATGGTCGGAGTGTAATTATAGGGTTTCAGAAAACACAGATATATCAACGGTTTGCTGGTAGTCGGCAAGAGGTATTTATTCTAAAAATTCAAAATGACGAGAACAACGCCGCCCAACAGGACAACGGGCGGCGTTTTGTAAGCGTCAATTCAAGCAGCGACTTGTCAGGGTAAAATGCCTCTGCCAAACTATAAGAGTCTGAGGAAGTGCATGGTAGTACCAAGTAGTACCAGAGAGTGTCCCAGACTCCAAGATAGTGAGGTGCAGACATGGAGAAGGCAGCAAGTTTACAGAGAGCCAATCAACAACAGCGGTTGGTGGAATGGAGCCGGCGTGTGGAGGCCTGCCGGAGCAGTGGGCTGTCGGTAGGCCAATGGTGCCAGGAGAATGGAATCGCGGTATCCACCTATTTCTCCTGGCAGAGGAAGGTGTTCCAGGCCCTGAAAGAAGTCCAGGAGGTAACCTTTGCAGAGGCGCCAATCATGGAGCGTTCCCAGCTCTCCGGGCATATCGTAGCCGCTATGGAGGTAAGCGGTGTGCGGATCCAGGTCTATGGGGGAGCGGATGAGGCCACACTGCTGGCGATCCTCCGGGCAGCAAAGTCATGCTGAACGATTTTAGTTGCAGCTGTCCGGTGTACATCGCCTGCGGATACACAGATCTGCGACGCGGCATTGACGGGCTGGCAAACCTGGTAAAGAGCCAGTTCCAGATGGACCCGTTTCAGCGGGCGCTGTTTCTCTTCTGCGGGCGGCGGCGGGACCGGCTCAAGGCGCTTTACTGGGAAGGAGACGGCTTTCTGCTGCTGTATAAGCGTCTGGAGAGCGGCAGTTTCCAATGGCCCCGGAGTACGGAGGAAGTGCAGGCCCTGACGCCTCAACAGTACCGCTGGCTGATGGAGGGACTGAAGACAGAGCAGCCCAAGGCAAACAAAGCAGTGAGCGGCCTGAGCGTGATCTGATACCGGAAAGCATTGAAAATGCTGGCTTTTTAACCTGTTTTATGGTATCATTTTCTCATGGAAAACAAGAAGAACACTGCCGCAAGCACCCCGGAAATGGTGACCATCTCACGGGCGGAATATGAAGAATTGAAGCTCCAGAACCAATGGCTTCTGGAGCAGCTTGGTCTTGCCAGGAAGCGGCAGTTTGGCGCATCCTCAGAGCGGCTCCAGGAGGGCCTGATGGACCAGCTGTCCCTCATGGCAAACGAGGCGGAGGCCTATGCCTATGGGACGAAAAATGCCACAGCGGAACAGGTGGCGGTGAAGGCCCATGCCCGCAAGCGGCACAGCGGCAATGTACTGGATATCGTGCCGGAGGGGACCCCCACGGAAGTGGTGGAGCACCGCCTTTCCGAGGAGGAGCGCACCTGTGATGCCTGCGGCTCAGTTATGGCGGAGATTGGGAAAGAGGTGCGCCGGAGCCTGAAGATGGAGCCGGCCCGGTTCTGGATCCGGGAGGATGTGTACTACACCTATGCCTGCAAGCAGTGCGAGGCGGAAACAGGCGAAGGCAATCTCCGGAAAACACCCAAACAGCCGACGCTCTGCCCAGGCAGCTTCGCCTCACCAGAGGCGGTAGCCCATATCATGACGCAGAAGTTTGTCATGTACTCACCGCTGTACCGTCTGGAGCAGGAGTTCCAGCGGCAGGGGCTGAAGCTGTCCCGGCAGACGATGGCCAACTGGATCCTGCAGGCCTCGGACACCTGGCTGCGGCCGGTGTATGACGCACTGCACCGGAGGCTGTGCAAGGAAACCGTGCTGCATGGAGACGAGACCACGCTGCAGGTGCTGAAGGAGCCGGGCAGGACCTCTACGAGCAAGTCCTATATGTGGGTCTACCGGACCAGCGGCTGCGCTGAGTATCCCATTGTCCTGTATGAGTACCAGCCCAGCCGGAAGGCGGAGCACGCCCAGGCATTCCTTAAGGATTTCTCCGGCTGGCTGCACGCGGACGGCTACCAGGGCTAC
>JAPFEH010000088.1 GCA_026169195.1 Dysosmobacter sp.
ATCTTTCACCACAGCCTCTACGACCTTTTGCTTAAACTCTGCTGTGTACCGTTTGTTTGGTATCCCTTTTGGCATAAATAAAGCACCCCATTTGTTATTCAGTATACCATACTGTCTAACAAATGGGGTGCAGTTCACTTTCGATTGATCCCTGTTTTTCCTTTGCAATGCCGGTTATCCAAGCAGATAACGGTATTTGTTCAAAACGGTCAGAATCAGGATTTCCACATCGGCGGGCAAATCGTTTTGCATGTCCAGATCTGCCTCAAAAACCCGATCGTTGAGCCGGACCAGAACCTTACTGCCGCCAAGGGGCAGGAAGCCGGCGTTCTTCACACTTTCATCAAAGCCTTCACGGGAGTGGAACAGGGTGAATTTATCCCGGTAGGGGGCGGAATCATACGGGCAGAAGACCGCGCAGTTTCCGCACTCATTGCACATCCGGTCCACATGGAGGATCTGATGACGGCCATCCGGCAGTTCGATGACCACATTGGCGCGGTTGGGACAGACGTCCGCGCAAACCTGACAAACCACGTTGCAGGTCAGGCAGCGGTCGCCTTCACACTTTGCGGATTCGCACAGAATTCCCTTTTTGGCAATAGCTTCGGCACGGGTGGCCTTGGCGCTTTCCGGCATCCGGAAGGTGTGAACCTGACCGATCACGGCATTGGCAAAGCCCTGTGCGTCTGCAATGCCCTCCACCACAGTGGCAGGCCCGCGCATGGCGTCGCCGCCTGCGTAAACGCCTTCAAGGTTGGTTTTGAAGTCCGGAGTTCCCTTTTCATCCACGTTGATGCCATTGGCGGTAAAGAGTTCGGATTCCACATGCTCGCCCACAGCAGAGATCACGGTGTCGCAGGGGATCTCCACGAATTCTCCGGTTGGGACGGGCTTGCGGCGGCCCTTGCTGTCCGGCTCGCCCAGTTTCATTTTTTCGCATTTCAGGATACCGCCGGCCTGTTCCACAGGTGCGGCCAGTTCCATAAACTGTACGCCGTCGGCAATGGCCAGCTCCAGCTCCTCAGCGTCGGCGGGCATATACTTCTTCGTGCGGCGGTAGACCAGCGTGGCGGATGCGGCGCCGGCCCGCAGAGCGGCACGGGCAGCGTCCATAGCGGTGTTGCCGCCGCCCACCACGGCCACATGACCCAGCGAGACCGTTTTGCCGGCCTTCAGATCCTTCAGCCAGCCGATGACAGGCACTACATTGCCGGGAATATCCAGCTTTCCGGCCTTCCACGCGCCAACGGCGAAGAAAATATGGGTGTAGCCCATGGATTTCAATTCGGCGACAGAAGGAGCGGGGGTGTTCAGCTTGACTTCCACCCCCATTTTGAACATCAGCGCCACATCTTTGTCGATGGTATCGTCACTGATGCGGAAGGCGGGGATCACCTGCCGGACTACACCGCCCAGAACATCGGACTTTTCAAAGATGGTAACAGGGATTCCGGCACGGCCGATGAAATACGCGGCAGACATTCCGGTGGGGCCGCCGCCTACCACCGCTACACGGATCTTGGTGTCGGCGGGGGCGGGTTTTGTAAGCTTGTTCATATACTGGTCAAAGCCCTTTTCCGCTGCCACCAGCTTGGTAGCGCGAATCTGCACGGACTGGTCATAGTAATTCCGGGTGCATTTGGTCTGGCAGCGATGGGTGCAGATGGTACCGGTAATGAAGGGCAGGGCATTTTTCTCCGTGATGACCCGGAGAGCAGAGGCGTAGCGGCCCTTGCGGCACAGCTCGATATATTCGGGAATGTCCTGCTGGATGGGACAGCCGCCTTTACAGGGAGCGGTAAAGCAGTCTATCAGCGGAACCTTTTCATAGAGCTTGCGGCGGGGGAGCGGCTTGATATCCTTGAGATGATATTTGTCAGAGCGGGCAGCCAGCGCCAATGCCTCGATCCCCTCTACATCGACACCGGTGAAGGGCTTGAAATCCAAGGCATCCAGTTTGTCTCCGATCTGGACAAAGCGCTGGTAGCCGCCGGGCTTCAATTCCGTAGTTGCCATGGTAACGGGCCAGATCCCCAAAGAGAAGAGCTTGCCGATATTGAACGCATCTGCGCCGCCGGCGTAGGAGATCCGCAGCTTTCCGTCGAATTCCCGGGAGATCCGGGCAGCCATGGCGGTAGTCAGCGGGAACAGGCTCTTGCCGGCCATATACATCTCTTCGCTGGGAAGCTCCCCCTGCGTTACATCCACGGGAAAGGTGTTGGAAAGCTTCAGCCCGAACTCCAGACCATTGGCGGCAGCCAGATCCTGCAGGCGGCGGAACATCGGCACAGCATCCTCATACTGGAGGTCTTCCTTGAAGTGGTGGTCATCAAAAGCAATATAGTCATAGCCCATGCTGTCCAGAATGGAGCGGGCTGTCTCGTAGCCCAGAATCGTGGGATTGCACTTGACAAAGGTGTGCAGGTGCTTTTTTTCGATCAGGTAACCGGCAATACGCTCGATCTCGTCCGGAGGACAGCCGTGCAGGGTGGAAACCGTGACGCTGCCGGAGACGTGCGGGGAGATGGTTTCAATATAAGCGCTCTCGCCGGGGAAGAATTCCTTCAAGACGCGAATGCACTCTTGGAAAATGGGAGTGGAACCGGCGTCGATCATGCCATTTAAGAACGTGTCGATCTTCTCGCTCTGGATACCCGCCAAGTCGTATCCAACGGACATATTGAATATGAATCCGTTTGGATCGCCCAGACCGTAGACCTTGGCCATGATCTTGAGAGCGCACCAAGCCTTTACATATTCCTCAAAGGCCTGCTGGACATACAGCTCCGTGGACCACTCGCAGTTATAGCATTCATCCTCGGCCAGAATGCAGGGACGGTTGATGCAGGCAGCCAGATCTGCGCCGTCCATTTTCTGAACGGTTTTCAGCTCAAAAAAACGGGCGCCGCCAAAATAGCCGGCAATGATATTCTGCGCCAATTGGGTATTGGGGCCTGCGGCGGGACCAAAGGGCGTTTCGATGGTCTCACCGAAGATGGGCAGCTTTTTGGTGCCGGCCTTATAAGGCTTATGGACGCCAAATACCGAGCCCTCCCGCTGATATTCAGTCGTGACCCAGATCATCAATTCCCGGAAGGGAATGGGGATCATACATTCAGACATCACAAATTCCTCCTTAAAATCGGGTTTGCAGCTTCTCCGGATCGGAGAAGAACGTACGGACAGCTGTACTGCGAGCCGGTTAATATTCGCAATGGTTCAGCCTGCCCCACAGTTTTTTGGAGACTTCCAGAATTCTGGCGTTGACGGCTTCCTCGTCGATTTCCGTCAGCACCCGGTCTTTCATCAAAATCCTCCCGTTGATCATGGTGGTTTGACACTGCCGGCCGGTCATGCCGAAGAGCATGTGACCGTCGATATTGGCATCGGAGAAGGGGGTGAAGGGCTTGTAGTCCATGACGATCACGTCGGCTGCCGCGCCGGGTTTCAAAACGCCCAGCGTGGGGAAGCCGGCCCGTTCCGCCATTTTGGCATTGTTTTTGAACAGCATGTCGGTCACCTCACACCAGCCCACACCGGGCAGGCAGGCGTTATGCCGCTGAGAGCACAGGGCGACCTTGATGGATTCCAGCATATCATTGGTATAAGCGTCGGTGCCCATCCCGATGAGGATTCCCTTTTTGTAAAGCTGCAAAACAGGAGAGATGCCCACGGCGTTGCCCATGTTGGATTCCGGATTATTGACGCACATGGTATCGGTGGCTTTGATGATGTCCATTTCCGCGGTATTGACATGGATGCAATGACCCAGTATGGTTTTTGGTCCCAGAATCCCGTGATCCTGCAGCCGCTGAACGGGGCGGCGGCCGTAGTTCTGGAGAGAGTCATACACATCGTTCATGCCCTCGGATACATGAATGTGATAACCGACGCGGCCGTTGTTGGCCTCGTTCATGCGGTCAAAGGTCTTATCGGAAATGGTGAACAGGGCATGACCGCCGAACATGGGCTTGAGCATGTCGCTGGGATTTTTTTCGCACCAGTCGATAAAGTCCTTGTTTTCCTGCACAGACTGCATGGACTTTTCCTCGCCGTCCCGATCACTGACCTCATAACAGAGACTGGCTCTCATACCGAATTCCTTGGTGACCTCAGCAATTTCCATCAGGGAACCGGGGATTTCACAGAAGGAGGCGTGGTGGTCAAAAATCGTGGTGACGCCCTGCTTGATCGAGTCGATTACCAAGGCCTGCGCAGAAGCCCGGGTAGCTGCCAGATCCAGATTCCGGTCGATATACCACCATTGGCCGTCTAGCACCTCATAAAAATTGGCAGGAGCGTAACCGTCAATGGAAAGCCCGCGGGCCAAGGCAGAATAAATGTGTGTATGGGCGTTGATCAACCCCGGCATGATGACGCCGCCTCTGGCGTCTACAAATTCCGCCTGTGGATATCTGGCTTTTAATTCTGTGGTGGTGCCGACTGCCACGATCGTTCCGCCATCCGTGACCACGCCGCCATCACACAGATAGCCGATGCTATCGGGATCCCGGGTGATGACGTTTCCGTTTGCCAGTAAGATCATAAGAAAACCTCCTTGCGTGTCTGGTTGTCAGAAAATAAAAAAGGCGCTTCAAACCTTCTGCTGGTTTGAAACACCTATCAAAGAAGGAATGATAGGTGTCAGCCCGTGCGCGCGGCACTCCGTTGCAGCTATCATTCTTTGCTTGTACTTGTATTGTAACGAAGAAAAGGCTGAAATGCAAGAAGGGCGGCTAAAAAAATTTTAGACTGCTTTTTGTGCAGTTTGCCTGAGAGCAGCCGCCTTCAAGGACAGGGGAAGGGTCTGGGTTGGAATGAACGAAAAAGATTCCTCTGGAAAACGATTTTCCTTGCTTTTTTTCGTGGTTCAGATACAATATAAGGTATCTGTGAGAAAGAGAGTGTAGAAGAATGACAAAGATGCTCGATGCCCTGATCCTGAAGATCAGCGACTTCCTGTACATGCCGTGGGTACCGCTGTTTTTGATTGCGGCTGGCGTGACATTTACGATCGCGACCAGATTTGTACAGCTGCGGATGCTGCGGGAATCCATCCGTGTGGTCATGGAAAAGCCGAAAACAAAAGGCGGCATGTCCTCCTTTGGCGCTTTGATGATCTCAACTGCCTCCAGAGTCGGCACCGGCAATATTGTCGGTGTGGCGCAGGCCATTTGCCTTGGCGGTGTGGGCGCCGTCTTTTGGATGTGGTTCATCGCCATTTTCGGCGGAGCTTCCGCTTTTGTGGAATCCACACTGGCGCAGATCTATAAGCGCAAAAATCCGGATGGTTCCAGCTATGGCGGCCCCTCCTATTATATGGAAAGCGCCTTGAAGCAGCGCTGGCTGGGCGTGGTTTTTGCGGTGTTTATCATCCTGACCTATGCGGTGGGCTATAATGCGCTGGCTTCTTACAATCTGCAGTCCGCCTTTGCCGGATTCGGCTTTTATGACGCGTCGGTGACGCCCATGCTCATGGGGTTGGTGCTGGCGGTGCTGTTTTTGGTTTGTATCGTGGGCGGCGGCAGGCGGCTGAGCAAGGTCACCGGAGTGATGGTGCCGGTAATGGGCGTGATTTATATTCTGGTGGCGTTGGTGATCGTGCTGCTGAACCTTGGTAGGCTGCCCGGGATGTTTGCCGCGATTTTGCAGGATGCCTTCAATTTTAAGGCGATTTTCGGCGGCTTTACCGGTTCCTGCCTGATGTACGGCATTAAGCGCGGTCTGTATTCCAATGAAGCCGGCATGGGCTCTGCTCCCAACGCGGCGGCATCGGCCGACGTTTCCCATCCGGTCAAGCAGGGTCTGGTGCAGATGCTCAGTGTGTTCATTGATACGCTGCTGATTTGTACCGCCACGGCGTTTATGTGCCTGCTCTCCGGCGTGGCTCCTGCGGAGGAGCTGGCCGGTGCTCCCTATGTGCAGGCAGCGCTGCAAAACGTAATGGGCGGATTTGGCCCCGTGTTCATTGCCATTTCCATGACACTGTTTGCGTTTACAACGCTGATTGGAAACTACTATTATTGTGAGGGCTGCCTGCGGTTCATCCTGCGGCGCCAGCCCGGCAAACGGTTCATGGCCGGATTCCGCATGGTGGCCGCAGTGATCGTGTTTGTGGGCGCCATTGCCAGCATGGGTTTGGTATGGAATCTGGCGGATTTGACGCAGGGATTGATGGTGATGACCAATATTCCGGTGATCCTGCTGCTGATTAAACCTGCTGTGGCAGCGCTGAAAGACTATCAGCGCCAGCGGAAGGCGGGACAGGATCCGGTTTTCCATGCGGCAGATATCGGTCTGGACGGGGAAACAGAATTTTGGAATTGACAAAAAGGACGGCCATTGGCCGTCCTTTTTCGAATTTCCACGTTTCCGTTTGTGCTTCCGGAGCAGAAGCCCGGGCAGGCGAATGCAGACCGATTCATGGGGTGACAGGAAAAGATGCGTTGCAGGACATAGTGATCCCGTGGAATGGTATGGTTTCAGCTTTTTGGCTGAAACGGGCAATCATAGCGAATATACACGTCAAATCCGTCATGCCGCGTCTGCCCGTTTTCTTCTGCGGTGGCTGTAAACCAAGAAGTTTCCACAAGAATCACAGCAGGGTCATCGGGATCGTAATATACGGCTGCATCCTTTTGATTGCTTGCAAGCTCCCCTGTCGGTATGGTGTCAGTTCCGGTAAATACCGCTGTTCCCGCAAATTCAAATCCGTCAGGGACCTCCCCTTCGATGCGTTTTCCATATAGAGCATCCATTTCGTCATAATATTCTTTTGTCACATCGGGACGATCATCATCGTACTGTGCACTCCACATGGAGATGTAATATTCATGATTGCAGCAAACAAGTTTTTTGCCCCGAAGCCGGACATCTACATACCGCACATAGGCATGATGCGGTTCCGTTCTGTTTAGTGTTCCTGTTTCGTCGACCGTTCCATCCGTCCAGACCTGCTGATAAACGTAGACCCATTCCGGCATATCTGGATTGGTGTAGTATGGGCAGTCATCAAAACCTCCAACGCTGGCTTCGCCTGCGTACATAAACCCGTCGGGCAATTCGTTGGATACTGCTATATGCGGAGAAATGCAATAATTGACTCCATTTACAGTGAGTGAGGGAGGACGAGCCTCGTCATGGACGGTATCGTTGGGCGTCTCCGCAGGCTGATGAACTGCCATCCGGATTGCCAGACCAACCACAAGACACAGGCAGGCGGCCACAGCACCCCATTTGAGCCAGACGGGCCTCTTAGTTTTGCGATATTCTTCTGCCTCTTTCACGTGCTTTTCATGGATGTCACCGAGGACCTCATACAAGCGTTCATTCGTCATAGTTCAAAGCCCCGTTCCAACAGGTAGTTGTGTAATTTCAGGCGGATGCGGCTGAGGGTTGCTGATACGGCGCCATCGCTCATGCCATGTCTCTTGGCGATCTCTAAGATGCTGTCGGTGTACCAGTATCGTCTGATAAAGATGCTTCGTTTTTCCGGCGAAAGGGTATCCAGAAAGGCATCTATGGTATTTACAAGCTCCTTGCGGGTGATCTCTTGCTCGACATCATCCTTGCCGGATACCAGATCAGAGAGCTCGTTCAGGACCGCAGGCAGCTCTCCGCCGCCGCGTTTTTTGGCAGTGTTATGCTTGTAGCGGTTCAGCGATAAGTTCCGGACAATCTTTCCAAGGAATGTTGACAAAATATTGGGCCTGTGGGGTGGCATAGAGTTCCATGCGTTCATATACGTATCGTTCACACATTCCTCTGCGTCCTCGCAGCTGCCCAGTATGTTCTTGGCGATCGAGGTGCAGTAGTTGCCGTACTGATCGGCAGTGGCAAGGATGGCCTGCTCATTTCTATCCCAGTATAACTGGACGATCTCCGCATCATCCATCAGCGTTCACCCCGCTTTCCTGTTTGCCCGTTCACCTATATACACAACGTTTGAAGGAACATCTTACACAGTTTCAAATGTTTTTTATATTGCCGCAGCCGTTCTATGGGAAAGCGGGGCGACCGCGCATGTGTCCGGAGATGAAGGGCTTTGCCGCCATGGGAAGGAGCAGATTGTCTTGTAAGGGGGCGGATTACAGCTCGGTATATTTGACCGCCCGTCCCCGCGCTTTTTCCACCGGATATTTGGCGGCGTTCTTGGTGACCTTTTCATTCAGGATTTGATCCAGATCCAGTCCGCACACATCGGCCATCAAAATACAGTAGCTCAGGACATCTGCCAATTCCTCCCGAAGCCGCTCCCGGTTGTCCGGACAGTCCAGATCGGTGCCGCTCCACTGGAACAGCTCCAAAAGCTCGGCGGCTTCCAGACTCAGAGAGATCGCCAGATCTTTGGGGGTATGGAACGGACGCCAGTCCCGGTCATCCCGGAATTGCAGCACCCGCCGGATCGTTTCATCACGCAGCATCGGCTTCCCCTCCTTTATGCCCGGACAGCCCACCGGAGCTTGGTGGATCTGGCACGGGGATTCCGGAAACATTCCTCTGCGGACGGGCGGGTGACCTCTTCGGAGATCTCGCTGTACAGCCCTTCCCGCAGGTGCTGCTTAAAAGCCTTCTTCACCAACCGGTCCTCACCGGAGTGGAACGTCAGGATCGCGGCACGGCCGCCGGACTTCAAAACGCCGGGGAGCTTTTCCAGAAAGTCATATAAAACCTCGAATTCACTGTTTACGTCAATGCGAAGAGCCTGAAAGGTTCGCTGACAAGATTTTTTCACAGCGTCCTTTCGCTCTCCGGCAGGCAGGAAGGAGAGGGCCTTTTCGATCACAGCGGCCAGCTGACGGGTGGTCTCAATGGCTTCGCCATGCCGGAATGTCTGGATGATGGCATTTGCGATCTGGTCCGCATACGGCTCATCCGCATTTTCCGTCAGCATGGCGGACAGCTCGGATTCCTCCAGTTCCCGCAGCCGCTTGGATGCGGGCGTTCCGGAAGTGGGATCCAGCCGGAGATCCAGCGGGCCGTCGTGCTTGAAGGTGAAGCCGCGTTCCGGATTGTCGATCTGCATCGAGGAAACGCCCAGATCTGCCAGAACAAAATCGAACCGGATACCGGGAGCGACCTGATCCAGCCGGGAAAAATTCATCCTCCGGATGGTGAGGAGCTCGGGGCCGTATCCGGCAGCCTCCAGACGCCTGCGCGTTTTTTCCGATTCAATGGGATCCACATCCGTGGCATAGAGATGGCCCTGCCCCTGCAGCTGCTCCAGCATACGCTGAGTGTGCCCGCCATATCCAAGGGTGGCGTCATAACCGATTTGTCCGGGGCGGATTTCCAGCACCTGCAGAATTTCCGGAACCATGATGGGGATGTGCATTCCGGCAGGAGTTTTTCCGCTTTGAATGATTTTTTCAACCTCTGCCTGATACCGTTCGGGGTCCAGTTCTTTATATTTTTCCCGGTAGCTCCGGGGATGGGTGCCTTTGTAGCGGACACGCCGCTGGTGTTTCTGCTCCATATTCGTTCAGCTCCTTTGTTCAATCATAGCATAGCCGGAAAAATGAGATGCATGGGGATCCGGCGATACCACGGCAAATGGTGGCATCGGCATCATTTTTGACGGCTCCCTCATGAGAAAGCAGGCACCCGTATGACAAGCGATACGGGTGCCTGAACGTTTTCCGGCGGCTGCGGGGGATCA
Source organism: Dysosmobacter sp. (assembly GCA_026169195.1). GTDB lineage: Bacteria > Bacillota > Clostridia > Oscillospirales > Oscillospiraceae > Oscillibacter. The sequence goes on from JAPFEH010000088.1 coordinate 9,662, forward strand.
GTAGATGGGGAATTTCTGACAGAGCGCATCCACTTCGGCGCGGACCTGAGCGGCGTTGGCGTCAAAGTCCTGTGCCACCATTGCCATCCATCGGGCGATTTTCACCATCTCCGGTTCTTGGAAGCCGCGGGAGGTGACAGCGGGCGTGCCGACCCGGATACCGCTGGTGACAAAGGGCTTTTCCGGATCGTTGGGAATGGCGTTTTTATTGACGGTGATCTGAACCTCGTCCAGACGGTGTTCAAATTCCTTGCCGGTGATGTGGAACGGCCGCAGATCCACCAGACACAGATGATTGTCTGTGCCGCCGGACACCAGCCGGAATCCGTTTTTCACCAGCTCCTCCGCCAATACCTGCGCGTTTTTTACCACCTGCTGGCCGTATGCCTTGAATTCGGGCTTCAGCGCTTCACCTAAGCATACGGCTTTTGCGGCAATGATGTGTTCCAGAGGGCCGCCTTGTGTGCCGGGGAATACGGCAGAGTTGATTTTCTTATAGATCGCCTCGTCATTGCAGAGGATCAGACCACCCCGGGGGCCGCGCAGGGTTTTATGGGTGGTGGTGGTCACCACGTCGGCATAGGGGACCGGAGAAGGATGGACGCCGGCAGCCACCAGACCGGCGATGTGCGCCATATCTACCATCAGATAAGCGCCCACCTCATCGGCGATCGCACGGAAACGGGGGAAATCCAAGGTTCTGGGATAGGCGCTGGCGCCGGCCAGAATCAGCTTGGGATGATGCTGCTTTGCCAGCGCTTCCACCTGATCGTAGTCGATCACTTCGGAGGAGTCCTCCACGCCGTAAGCAACGATATGAAAATATTTTCCGGAGATGTTGACGGGGCTGCCATGGCTCAGATGACCGCCGTGGGCCAGATTCATGCTGAGCACGGTGTCGCCGGGCTGCAGCAGGGCAAAGAAGGCGGCCAGATTGGCGTTGGCGCCGGAATGCGGCTGAACATTGGCAAATTTGCTGCCGAAGAGCTGGCAGGCCCGATTTCTGGCGATCTCTTCTGTGATGTCCACCGCGTAGCAGCCGCCGTAATAGCGTTTTCCGGGATAGCCCTCAGCGTATTTGTTGGTCAGGCAGGTGCCCATGGTCAGCATAACGGCTTCGCTGACAATATTCTCGGATGCGATCAGTTCAATATTGTGGCGTTCCCGATCAAATTCCTTTTGGATCGAGGCGCCTACCTCGGGATCATATTGGGAGATGAAATCCATGGTTTGCTGGATCATGGGAAGCTCCTCCTTGTGTAGATTTTACCGCCGCGGAACATGCGGCTTCGATATAGTGTTTATTTTATATGGTACGGCGGCATTTTACAAGCCCAATCTGCGAATGGCTGCGCTCAGCACAGACGGGCGGGGGTGCCGTCTTCATAAAGCGCGCATTCTGTCAGTACCCAAGGGACCGGATAGTCATGCGGTTCCAGCGGGATCTCGTCCCGAATCAGTTTTTCCCGGCACAAAAGAACCGTGCCGCCGCGATAGTGGGCAAGAAAGCGGTCATAGTAACCGCCGCCGCGGCCGAGCCGATGACCCGGATGATTGCAGGTCAGGCAGGGCAGGACGGCAAAGTCCACCGCGTCGATGGGGACGGATGGCGCGCTGTCAGGCGGCTCCAAAATACCGTACGCGCCTGCGGAAAGCTGGGCAAGCGCTGTGATTTGCCGCAGCTCCATGGAGCCGTTGGAAGAACAGCGCGGAACGCAGAGTCGTTTTCCGGATGCCAGCGCATCCTCCAGAACGGGAACGGTGTCGATTTCCTGCTCCGTACCCACGAAGCAAAAAACGGTTTCCGCTGTCCGGTATTCCGGCAGGGACAGCAGGCGGGCCGTGATGGCGCGGCTGCTCTCTGCCCGGTAACGGGCGGACAGAGAACGCGTCAACTTCCGCATGGTGCAGCGCAGATGTTGTTTTTCTTCAGCTTTGGTCATGGGGGGGATCCTCCTCTTTGGGGGTTTTACAGGTTCCGAAGGCAATGGCATGGCTGCCGTATTTTTGCCGGATCTGATCCATGGCTCCCTCTAATTTTTCCTGCTTTTCTTTTTTCGGCGCGGCGGGAGCCGTGAATAAATCTACCTGCTCATAGGCATCCTCAGCGCGAACCAGATGGATCGCCGTGACCGTCATGGCACGGACCGGAGAGGGAGGGGACCAGAGCTGCTCTGCCAGACTCATGGCGGTATCGGTCAGCTCGCGGATCAAGTGTGTGGGAGAGGGCAGCTGCCGCTGTCGGGAACGGTCATGAAACTGCGGGTCCCGAATGGTGAGCTGAAGGCCTCCAGCATACAATCCGGCATGCCGGAGACGCGTAGCTACGGAATCCGACAGCAGGGAGATCCCCCGGTAGATCTGCGGCTTCGTTGTCAGGTTATCGGGAAATGTGGTTCCGTTCCCAACCGATTTGACCGGCTCTGATTCGTATCGGGACCGGACCGGATCTGCGTCGCATCCATTTGCATACTGGTACAGCTGGATTCCCATTTTTCCCATGAGCTGCTCCAGCATCTCCGGCTGGCAGGCAGCCAGCTGACCGATGGTAGAGATGCCGTACTGCCCCAGCAGCTTTCGGGCTGCGCCGCCGACATATAAAAGATCCCCGACCGGCAGGGGCCAGACGATTTCTTTCCAGTTTTCCCGGGAAATAACCGTGGTGGCGTCGGGCTTCCGGTAGTCGCTGCCCAGTTTGGCAAAGACCTTGTTGAAGCTGACACCCACAGAAAGCGTCAGTCCCAGCTCCTGTTTGATCCGCATACGCAATGCGTCTGCCAGCGCCTTGGCATCTCCGCCGAACAGGTGCAGGGTGTGTGTGACATCCAGCCAGCTCTCGTCGATACCGAACGGCTCCACCAAGTCGGTATACTGGTCATAAACGGCATTGACCTGTCGGGAGACCTGACGATAAAGATCGTGATGGGGAGGCAGAAGCACCAGCTCCGGACATTTCTTTTTTGCCTGCCAAATGGTTTCCGCTGTTTTGACGCCAAACCGTTTGGCAGGTTCGTTTTTTGCCAGAATGATCCCGTGGCGGGACTGGGGATCTCCGCAGACTGCGGTGGGGACCCGCTGCAGGTCCGGACGGCTGCGCAGCTCCACGGAGGCATAAAAACAGTTCAAATCACAATGAAGGATTACCCGGTTCATAGTGGTTCCTCCTTCTGAGAAACATGGACATGGGATATGATAGCACGTTTGTTCGCCAAAGAAAAGCCGTAATCTGCAAAAAAACGGTGCGGCGCACTAGGGCGCCGCACCGCTTGGAGCAGGAATGCGCTGTTATAGAATTCCCATCAAAACCAGAGCCAGCGTGACAAAGGTGGCCAGCAGGGTCAGGGAGAACAGCAGGAAGCCGGGGTTCAGCTTACAATTCCGGGGATCGGAGGAACCGCTGACAGAGGGCAGCTCGCAGCGGCTGCCGGATGCGGGAACCAGTCTGGCCCGCCGCAGGGCAGACACCACAGGCTTGTAGAGCAGCAGGATCAGCGCCATGTTCAGCCCGCCCTTGACCAGATTGAAGGGCAGGAAGATGGGCACCAGCATTTCGACGATCTTCTCGCGCTCGATCCCCATGTACAGGGGCGTGATGAGATAATTCCACAGCAGCATCACCGCTGTCAGCACAACAATTCCGAGAGAAAGACCGAGGACAGCGCCTTTCTTGGTGTGGACCTTCTTATAGACAAAGGAGGCGGTGCAGCAGAAAGAAACGGTGGCCAGCATATTCATGATGCAGCCGATGATGCCGGTATCGCTGTAAGTAAACATTTCCACCACGGCCACCACCATGGAGATGACGGCGGCGGCCAGAGGGCCGAACACGAAACCGCCGATACAGATGACGGTATCCTTCAAATCCAGCTGTAAAAAACCGGAGATCTGCGGCAGTGCTTTGCTCAGGAGCATGACCACATAGGAGATTGCAGTCAGCATACCAAGCGAGGTAATGGTTTTCACATTGGTGCGGGGCTTGGTGACAAGGATGACGTTGGAATTGGGATCGGACATAAAAATACACTCCTTTGTTGTTTTGAAAACACCCTGGATGCTTTGACTTCGCTCCAAGGTGAATCAACAACAAAAGAGTGCGCAAAAGCGCACGGCTTTGCCGTACCCATCTTCTTCCATCCAGACTGTAACTGTTGGTCCCGGAGTTTCACCGGGTCAGCGGATATCGAGGATATCCGGTCGCGGACTTTACCGCCAGTGGGGAATTACGCCCCGCCCTGAAGACAAAGTATTCAGTTGCTTTCTGTGCGTTATTATACAACCGCTGAATGAAAAATGCAACCCTTTTTTCAGGGACGGACTTTACAAATTGAAACGGATGTTCTATACTGGGGTTACCATGAAGAAAAGGGGAGGAGAAGGATGCGGGCCAGACAGGAATCCTGCTGTTTTACCGGGCATCGGCCCGCCAAACTGCCTTGGGGATATCGGGAGGAGGATGTTCGCTGCAGAATGCTGAAGCAGAGGCTGGCGGATGCTGTGGAAAGTGCGTATGAAGAAGGGTACCGTCATTTCCTCTGCGGTATGGCGCAAGGCTGTGATCTGTATTTTTGCGAGTGTGTGCTGGCGCTGCGGGAGCAGCATCCTGAGGTCACGGTCGAAGCCGCGATCCCCTGCCCCACACAGGCGGACCATTGGCCGGCGGACCAGAGGGCGCGCTATGAGCGTCTGGTGAATGCCTGCGATTTTGAGACGATGGTTTCAGCCCGATATACAGCTGCCTGTATGCAGCGGCGTGACCGCTATATGGTGGATCACGCGTCCCTGCTGATCGCGGCATTTGATGGCTCTCCCGGCGGAACACGGTATACGGTGGAATATGCTATGCGGAGAGGGCTGAGCATTGTAGATCTGCCGGTTTTGGCAGAATGACGGGATTTTCTGCATTTTTTTACAGGAATTTAACGGTTTTCCGCTTGTGATTTTTTCTTTTGATCCGCTATACTAAAGAAAAGGCGGTGAAAACCATGGATGTCACAAGACAGATTCGCCAGCTGGAAGCGGCTGGCTTTTCAGAGGATGTTCTGGATCGGGCCATTGCGTTGGCCGGGGCCAACCGGCTGGCATATCAGATGCTGCATCAGGCTGTGGCCTGTCGGGGCTTGACGCCGGTGGATGCCTTGCGTTCTTTAGAATCCGGAAATCTTCGATTGGAGGAGCTGTGAAGAGAGCGGACCGGATTTCCGGCGGAGAGAAACAATAGAAACAGAAGAAGCGGAGGACTGCCTGTCCTCCGCTTCTTTTTTGATGGGTTCTGTGATCTCTGAACATTCCGTATGGATGGCGCTTTTACCGGAAACGGTGTTTTTTCAACGCAGAAAACAGACACTCTGCCGGATACCGGCAGAGTGTGATGCGCCTTATTGTCTGGGTGCGGGATGCCGCCCGAACGTGAGATAATAAGCGAGAACGCAGATGGGGATTGCCGCCAGTACATCCACAATGGAATGCTGCTTGAGAAAAACGGTCGACGCACAAATCAAGACCCCGGTGATACCAAAGGCCAGCCGCCAAGCAGTCGTTTGAAACCGCCGGATATGGAGCGAGGCGCACCAGACTGCGGCAGAACCGATGACGTGAATGGAGGGGCAGACGTTGGTGTGGGTGTCGAATTGATAAAAATAGAATAGAAAGCGGGTGAACAGATTGTCCCGCTGGAACGATGCGGGGCGCAGCTCCTGACAGGTGGGAAAGATCAGGTAAATCAGCATTGCCGCGGAATAGGACAATATGATGAACCACATGAAGCGGCGAAAGACCGTTACATCACAAAGCAGCGTGTAAAGATGCATTCCTGCCAGATAGACAAACCAGAATAAATAGGGGATCAGGAAGAACTCGCAAAAGGGGATCAGGTCATCCAGCGTGCAGTATATGGGAAAATAGGAGGTGACCGGAGAGAGGCGTTCCACAAAGAGAAAGAAACAGCCGAAAACCGGCCAATACAGCAGCAGCTTCAGATGCCGGAACTCCGGTGTATTGAGTTTGGAAAAACGGAATTTCCGATAGTCGGGGGTTACTGAGCCAGTGTGCATGAAACGCGCTCCTTTGGAATGGGGATTGCACTTCCGGCACGGATCACATGTGCCGCGATCTCTGCTGCAGGAGAGTGGTCAGGATAAGAAAAACGCTGCTGCATTTGATTCAAAGCCGCTTCATCTCCCATCAGGGAAATGGCTTTCGCAGCCAGCTCCTCCGTTGTGGCGGCAGTGACCGCCGTTCCGCGCTCAATAAAAAAGCGCATGTTATAAGCCTCGCATCCCGCTACCGCATCGACGAAAAGCATGGGCAGATGCTTGTGGGCAGCCTCGGTGACGCTGATCCCGCCGGGCTTGGTGAGATACAGGTCGGCGCTGTCCATCATGCGGGGGATGTCGTTGACATAACTGTAAATATGGACGCGGGGCGTTTGCGCGTGATCCCGATCCAAATGCTTGCGCAGACGCTGGTTTGTGCCGCAGATCACAGAGACATGGCTGTTTTCCGGCAGAGATTCCGCAATCTGCCGCACCAGCGTACGGATCGGACCGCAGCCCATGCTGCCGCACATGACCATGAGATGGCGGCTTTCCGGAGGAAGACCGCAGCTTTCTTTGGCTGCGGCCTGCGGTATGGTTTGAAAAAAGGCCCGTCGGATCGGGATACCGCTGGCAACCAGCTTTTCTTCCGGAATTCCGCAGCTGACAAATTCCCCTGCAATGGACGCGTCCGGGATAAAGTAGGTATCCAGTGTGCTCTGCCCGCAGCTGGGGCTGCAGGTGTAATCGGTTGCAACGAAGTAGGTACGTGCGGAAAGAGAATGCCTGCGGAGGATCTCTGATACGATCAGCGCGGAGAATACGTGGGTGCAGATGATGGCGTCATAGCCGTTTTCGCTGATGAAACGGTGCAGCCGGTCCGCGCCCGCCGTCAGGATCTTGTAGATGCCGGAGTCGGTTTTGAAAACGCCGGGATGTTCCTCGGAATACCGGTAGCCGAAGCGAAATAAACCGGGCATATAGCGGTAGATGCGGACAAAGCCGAAGGAGATCATGTGGGAGATCCATGGGGAGATGAACCGAAACGCGTCGTCCATCTCGCAGGGGATCTGATTGGCTTGAAATTCTTCCAAAAGGGCTTTTCCGCAGGAATTATGCCCTTCTCCGGTATTGCAGCTTAAAATCAAAACGCGCATGAAATCTCCTCCAGACAATGTTTACGTGCCGCGCTTTTCTGGAGGCACATAAGTCTTGGGCGGTTATACCGCTGGATGATGATAAAAACAGCGTTGCCCAGCAGGTTCAAGATGCTGAGAATAAAACCGCCCATGCCGCGCCAGAGCTTCATGCAATACAGACCTGTCAGGCAGAGCACAAAATGAGTCAGCTCTGCGATGCAGGTTTCCTGCACCATGCGGGGCAGCTGCTCCCGGTAATCAGCGCTCAGCCGTTTTCCGGGCATCAAGTCCGGCAGGATACGGCTCATATCCGGCACCTTGCTTTGCCAGACCTTGATGTGCAGGCGGTTATAAATGGTCCCTCTTTTTTCAAAGGCAAAGGACCGGTAAGGGAAAAGATCTCCCCGAAACCACTGCTTTGGGAGAAGGCGACCCAGAATAAACGCGGTAAGACCGGTCAGGGACAGATAGCTGATGCAAAGCAGCATGAGAGATCAACCTCCAAACTCCATGTTGGCGTAAACACGCTCCATCCGTTCGTCCGGGAACCGTTCGTCTATCAGTTCCCAGAAACTGTTCTCAGGAGGAATGCCTTGGATGCGTCCGGACCAGCGCCAAACCGTGACGAGGGACATGATGCAATTGAAAATCAAAAAGGCCGTCACACACCATGTCGAGATCTTTCCTGCACGGTTTGGGAGTTTTAAGATCCATTTTGCCATGCGGGGATAAATATCTTTGATCCAGAAAACGCCCAGAATGCCCCAGAAGCAGGAATAAAGCAGACAGATCCGGCCATTGAGGTTGAACGGCATGGCGCTGTAATCCCACGAGCGGGAACCAAATAACACCTCTTGTCCCCATGAGCAAAGATATTCTACCACGCTGCCTACCAGCATTCCGCCCAGAAAGGAGAGCCATCTGCCACGGTTTCGGAACCGGTACAAGGCCACAGTCAGCGCTACGGCGCCGGAGCCGTATAACAGATTAAAGGGACCGTAAATCAGGCCGGCGCGGCTTTCCAGATAGCCGTGGCGCAGAAGGCACCAGATCGATTCCACGACCACGCCGGCAAAACTGCCCACAAAGCATACCAACAGCAGTTTGTATAAGTTGATCCCCTGCGCAAAATGTCTGGTCTGCTGCTCTGCCCAATCAATGGTGCCGTTCGCCGGAGGATTGGGGAGATACCACTTTCTGTCGCGGCTTTTCCGCATGTCCCGGAACCGCGCGCTCAGTTCGTCCTCCATGGCCAGCGTTCTCTGATAAGCCTGCTTGAGGTTTCCTCCTGCGTATTTCAAGGAATCAATGGTTTCCCGGGCCTGCTGATCCAGATTCGGGTTTTGTGCATGATCCATGGGCTCCTGCGCGAGACTCTGGTAACTGGATTCCAGCTCCTTTTCAGCGCGCTCTACCACATCGAGAAGATCTGCGCTGGCCTGCCGCAAAGAGAGCTGGGCGGGTGCGGCGGCGCCGGAAAGCTGCTGATCGGAAGGTGTTTGCGTTGTTTTCATACAAATGCTCCTTATCCGTCGGCAGTGAGAGCGGGGGAGCCGCTGTGCTGCCGTCCGCTGGCGTATTCTGTCAGATTTGGCATTTCCATCAGATTTTGCTGCATGCGCTCCAGCAGAGCTTTGAAGGTGCAGAACTCTTCAGGAGAGATGCCATCCGCAAGCTCCGAAATAAAAAATGCGGTGGATTTGGCCAACCGCTCTGTGATGGGGGCGGCCTGTTTAGTCAGATGCAGGTGCGATACCCGACTGTCCTTCGGATCCCGGTGCGTCTCAATGTATCCCTCACGGCGCAGCGTTTCCAAACTGCGGCTGACCATGCTGGGAGAAAGATGACAATGCTCTGCAATGAAATGGGCCGTATTCTCACAGGGATGATAAAACAGGGAGAGCAGGCACAGCATTTCGCTCCGCTTGATTCCCAGCGGTGCGACAGAGCGGTAACAATATTGCTGATAGGCTGCTTCCACGTGCTTGAAAATTCCAAATATGTCCTTCACAAGAAGATTCCCCACTTTGTATGTCTGGGCTTTGGCTGCGGGTGCGCAAAGAAATCCTTGAATTTTCAACGATCTCCAAAGCTTTATCTATATAGTATGGAGAATGGAGCGCCGCTTGTCAACTGCTTCGACGGAAATTTACAGTTCATTCATAGTTGTGAGAGGCGATTTTCGCCTGAAAAAAACCGCCATACAGGCGGTTTTTTTCAGATCGGATCGGAAACGAATTCCCGATCTTCCGATTTCTTCACAGGAAAGTGGTCAGAATGAATCCAGTCATCGGGACAGGTCAAGCACAGCGCCGTTTTCCAGCACGATAGGGGGAAGCTCGGTGTCATCCCCGTATAGATCCGGTCGGGCCAGCAAATAGGTTTCCAGCTGCTTCCGATTCTGGAATGCGGTTGCTTGAAAAGGACCGTCCGGACCGTATTTCTCCACAAACAAAAGTCCGTCCTCCGTTTCAACAAGAACACCGGTATGTCCCACAAAGCGGAGTGCGTCGAAGGGGGAGTGCAGATAGACTTCGATCAGAGAAAGGCCGCCGGAGCTGTCAATTTGCAGGCCGCGCTCTTCCCACGCCTCTTGGATACAAGCCAGATGGGACTCGATTGTATCAGAACCTTCCACGGATACACTGTTGAAGAGGGTGATGAAGTCGGCGCGGGCTTCCGGGGTGAGCTGGTAGGTGTCCAGCGTGTCGATGGCCTCCACATCGAACATCAAGAACGTATCTGCTTCATTGGCGGAGCCGTTGGTCTGAATCTGGTCGCCCAGCAGCAGGAAAGCGGTCAGCCGGCAGTTGGCCTCAGGAAAAAGGGTTCCGTCCGGCAATTCCTTATAGGTAAAGGACAGGCTGCTGTAATCGACAAAATCGCCGTCCATGGGGACAAAGCCGTCGGGCAGAGACGGCGCAGTGACCCGACTGTTAAAATCATCCGCCCAGACCAGCAGTGTATCCGTTCGTTCCTGAGAGATACCATGTGTTTGCAGGCAGGAGATCACGGTCTCCCGGGAAGCATCGTCTGTCAGGTTCGTATACAGAACCGGCTCCGGCTCCTGAGAGGGAGCGTTTGTTTCCGGAACAGAGGGAGCGGCGCCGCAGCCTGCCAGAGACAGCGCCAGCAGGATGGTGAGAGCACTGACACGGGTGAATTTTTTCATGGTTTACAAAGTCCTTTCTATGAGTCTCTGACGAAATGGAGAGCAGAGAGCTGTATTCACGGGAAGAGATGCAGTGAAAAATCCCGTTATTAAGACGCGGCAGCAGCGAAAAAGGTGACAGCTGCGCTGCTTTTTGGAATGGAGCGTGGATCAGTTCTCCCGCTTACCTGTTGGACTGATGGATGCTGACTCCGTTATTTTCGCTGAAACGGCCTGTGTTCAAGCATGGAAAGAAGCATGAAAGTATGATATAATCATATAAAATTCGGAACATTTTGATGGTAGTTCCTCTGTATAAATAAAACTGGCCTTTTATAAGGAGGCCATCCGTATGAGAACATAACATTGCTGAGAGCTGCCCGATGCAGATAAATACCGTCTATGCTGTTATATTGAAAACTCCTGCTGACAGAAGAGAGAACGATAAATCCTGAATTTGACAAAGGAGCGTGGTGACATGAAAAAAACAATAGCGTTGCTCTCCTTGCTGGTGTCCATGCTTGGGCTGGCCGGCTGCAACGGAAAAACAGTCCATATCGACTTTCCATTTGAGGTCGGAGAGGTTGAAACCATTGAACTGTACCGCTATGCGGAAGCACCTGCTTCGGCAGAAAAGAAAGTGATTGATGCGGAAGAAACGATAAAAGACTTGTATGATATGTTTGAGCGTTTAACTTTAAAACTCAAAAAGGTAGAAGAAACGGAAGAAGCAACGATAACCGGTTTCCGATTGAATCTGTCCGACGGAACAGTCTACGAATTGATTTATAGCTGCTATGGAGTAAAGAATGGGAATCTCAAATCCTCAACAGGTAATTTTGAATACTTTACAAGTGCAGACATTGGATCTTATTGGAACAGTATTGACCTTGAAGCAGTTGCCGTTGAAGAAAGCGAGCTGCCGAAGTAAGCTGACCGCTTCCGGTTTAATGAGCTGAGTTGATGTGGAAAGGCGCATACGAAACCTGCATTATCAGTGCGTTGGGATACACAGTTTGGCTGGCTAAATCAGAATCAGCTCAGAGGGGAAAAGGGAGGATCAGCTCTCTTTTTACCCTTTGGACTGATTTGAACAATAAACAACCTCCCTCCGTCATTTTGGCGAAGGGAGGCGCTTCTCTGCGCGAACAGCCCGATAAATTTGAATTTAACGACATAATGTTTCTGGTCTTCTCCCAATTCCTTTTTTCTGATTTTCAAGTTGAAGTGTAAGCCTGTTTGACAAAATCGGGAAATGATATTTTGCTGACAGCGCGATCCCCAATTCCAATAGTTGAATAGAAATTTCCAATGGCAATTCATCAGAATTGTCAACTGCCCACCATGGAAATGCCTTGCAGGAATGTTCCTTTTCTGCTATTAGAAACATATAACCGATTAATCGATCATCTCGAAATACAAAAAGATATTGTGGAAGCGTTCCTGCTTGAGATTTGTCCATTTCCTTTTTGATTGTCTTTAGCTTTCCGTAAGCAGGACGAAAACCTAGTTGAAGCAACTGTTCCAGAACAGCATCTTTCTTTTCGCTTGGTATATCCAGATAATTGCAAAACTTTATCATGAATACCTCCACAAATTCAAATTTATTGTTCGGCTTTACTTTACCATATTTTTTATGCCGCCACCAATCTGTAGTGAGATCGGCGGAGTTTGGGCCCATCAGTCCTAAAGTAAACAGAGATGATCAGCTTGCAGAATTGACATTCCAAAAGCGGTATTTTATAATGAAAGCCATCTTTGGAACAAGTGGAAGGCAGGTCATGGAACATGGCAGAAACGGTGTTTTATTTGGAGACGGGATCGCTGGATCCGGCTTATAATCTTGCGTTTGAAGAGTTTGTGCTGACCAACCGCAGAGAGGGGGCATATCTGCTGCTGTGGCAGAATGACAATACCATTGTCATCGGCCAGAATCAAAATGCAGAAGCGGAGATCAACCGTCCGTTTGTGGAGGCACATCGTATTCATGTGGTGCGCCGGTCGACCGGAGGCGGTGCGGTGTACCACGACCTTGGAAATTTGAATTATTCCTTCATTACCGATGTGGGCTGCGCCGAAGAGCTGACCATGGAACGCTTTACCCGACCTGTGGTGGAGGCGTTAAAAGCACTGGGGCTTCAGGCAGAGGCATCCGGACGGAATGATATTCTGGTGGAGGGGAAAAAGGTTTCCGGAACAGCTCAACGGGTAACGCGGGACCGCATCCTGCACCACGGAACGCTGCTGTTTGACGCGGACCCCGCTATGGTGGCGGGGGCGCTGCATGTAGATCCGGAAAAATTCCGCTCCAAAAGTGCGAAATCGGTTCGGGGGCGGATCGGGAACATCCGCACCTTTTTGAAAGAGGATATGGACCTGCCGGCTTTTTGGACATACCTGAAAACCGCGCTGGCAGGCAGCGGTCTGACAGAAACGACTCTGACGCCGCAGGAACTGGAAGCGGTAGAGACGCTGAGAGCGAACAAGTATGCTACATGGGAGTGGACATACGGCCGTTCGCCCCGATATAACATGGAAAACAAGCGCTACTGGACCGGCGGCTGTCTGGAGGTGCGGGCGGACGTGGCCCACGGCATGGTGGAGGAGATCGTCTTTTACGGGGATTTTCTGGCAGTCCGGAGTATGGAAGAGATCACAGCGGCTCTGCGGGGCTGCGCGTTCCGGACGGAAGCCTTCGGAGCCGTCTTGGATCGCTTTGCCCTGCATGAATTTTTCGGAGCCATTACCAGAGAGGAAATTCTGGAGACGGTTTTTTATGCCAGCTCTGCGGACTGAATCCATCGGGCAGGGCTGCCGGACCGGAATGCTGCTGTGCATAGATTCATCATCGGAAATGGTCCCCTCCTGTCAGCAGGAGGGGACCATTTTATGCGGAACAGCGGAGAACGGATTTGGAATCAGGCGTGTTCCGCCTCATATTTTTTCAAAAATGCCACCAGTGCCTCCACGCCTTCCTTGGGCATGGCGTTGTAAATGGATGCCCGCAGGCCTCCGACGGATTTGTGCCCTTTCAGGTTGTCAAAGCCGGCAGCCTTGGATGCTGCTACGACATCGGCATCCTGCTCCTTGCTGGGGGTCACAAAGGGAACATTCATCAAGGAGCGGTCCTCTTTTCGAACAGCGCCGGTGAAGAACCTGCTCTGATCCAGAAAATCATAAAGGACAGCGGCTTTTTCCTCATTCCGGCGGGCCTGCGCCTCCAGACCGCCGCGGTCCAGCAGATATTTGAATACCTTGCCGCAGCAGTAAATCGCCCAGCAGTTGGGGGTGTTATACAGGGAGTCGGCGTCGGCGTGGGTTTTATAGTTCATATAAACAGGCGTTTTGGGGTCCAGATCGTCCCGCAGCAGATCCTCCCGGATGATGACGACCGCCATACCGGCGGGACCTACATTTTTCTGCACACCGGCCCAGATGAGACCGTATTTGGAAACATCGCAGGGGCGGGAGAGGAACATGGAGGACTGATCTGCCACCAGAATCTTCCCCTTGGTGTCGGGCAGGGTGGAATACGTGGTTCCGTTGATGGTTTCATTTTCGCAGATATAGACATAGTCGGCATCCTCCGGAATCTCCAGATCGGAGCAATCCGGAATGTAGGAATAATTTCGGTCGGCGGAAGAGGCAACGATGCGGACGTCTCCGTATTTTTTCGCCTCGGCGATGGCCTTTTTGCTCCACGCGCCGGTTTCAACATAGCAGGCAGTGCCGTTTTTCATCAAGTTCATGGGAACCATGGCAAACTGCAGCGTACCGCCGCCCTGAACGAACAAAACCTTATATTCAGGGGGGATGCCCATCAGCTTCCGCAGATCGGCTTCTGCCTCGTCCCGAATCTGCTGAAATACCTTGGAGCGGTGGCTCATCTCCATCACGCACATACCGCTGCCGCGATAATTCATCATCTCTGCTGCGATCTCCTCCAGAACCGGCTCCGGCATCATGGCGGGGCCTGCGGAGAAGTTATAGCTGCGACCGTATTTCATAGAAAATTCCTCCGGTTTCTTGTGTTTTGAATCGCCGCGGTTTTGCCGCAAAGGAAAGCCGCCTGTGTGGCCGTATAACGGTGTTCTGCCCCAGTATACGCCAGAAAAGCCGGGGAATCAACCGCTTCCCCAAATTTTCTCCGGTTGAAAGAGAAGGAGTTGCTTTCTGGGAAAAAACGGGATAAAATAGAAAACAAGAATGCGAATATCCAGTATGACCGGCACTTTTTCAGCGTTTCCGCAGACATGCAAAGGGGAAGCGGAGGATGGCCGGCGTAAAGGTTCAGGAGGCGGTTGATTGAATACGTGGAACCGTTTTATGGCGTGGGTGCTCCATGTCAGACTCTATATCAAGGCACTGGTCAAATGGCTGGTGCTTGCGGTGACCGTGGGGGTCTTATGCGGCGGGATCGGGTCTGCCTTCCACATCGGTGTACACCATGCTGCGCTTTTGCGGGGTGAATATCCGTGGCTTTTGTGGTGCCTGCCTGCGCTGGGTCTTGCGATTGTCGGTTTTTATAAGCTGACGAAAACGGAGGGGCAGGGAACCAATGACGTCATTGATGAGGTCAGTCTGGGGAAGGGATTGTCTTTGTGGCTGCTGCCGGCAATCTTTTTGGGAACCATTCTGACGCATCTGGGCGGAGGATCTGCCGGTCGGGAAGGCGCAGCATTGCAGATGGGCGGAACGATCGGCTATCACACCGGACGGTTGTTCGGCATGGATGACCGTGATATGCGCACTGCCACCATGGCTGGAATGGCAGCCTTTTTTTCTGCCCTGTTCGGGACGCCTTTGGCGGCCACGGTGTTTGCTATGGCGGTTGTCAGCATCGGCGTGATGTACCATGCGGCGCTGATCCCCTGCCTGACGGCGTCGCTGGTGGCGTTTGGCGTATCCTTGCTGATGGGCGTGGAGCCGACGCGGTTTCAGGTGGAAATGCCGGGGCTGGATCCGGGAATGCTGGTCCGGACGGCTGTGCTGGCGGCGCTGTGTGCCCTGCTTTCCGTGCTGTTCTGCAGAACCATTCATTTTGCCGAGCATCGGATGCACAGGTGGTTTCCGAATACGTGGCTGCAGGTACTGGCTGGCGGCTTTGCCATCGTGGCGCTGACCTGTCTTTGCGGCACCACGGATTACAACGGCGCCGGTATGGAGGTCATCACTGCGGCTGTAGAACAGGGAACCGCCCGTCCGGAGGCGTTTTTGCTGAAGCTGCTCTTTACCGCCGTGACGCTGTCCGCCGGTTTCAAGGGCGGAGAGGTTGTGCCCTCCTTTTTTGTGGGGGCGACCTTTGGCTGTGTAGCGGGGCCGCTGCTGGGACTTCCTGCCGGTTTTGCGGCGGCGCTGGGATTGATCGGTGTGTTCTGCGGCGCTACGAATTGTCCGATCGCCTCTATTTTTCTGGCGGTGGAATTATTCGGAGACGGAGGCTTGCTGTATTTTGCGCTGGTCTGCGGCATCAGCTATATGCTTTCAGGATATAACGGCCTTTATTCCAGCCAAACGATCTTGTATTCCAAATTGAAGGCGGAGTATATCAATGTGCATACCAACGCCTATCATGCCGGAGAACCGCATCCGGCTCCGCCTGAGAAGGGCAGCATCAAAGAATAAAAAAAGCCTCCTGCGGCACACTGTCTCAAAAGACGTTGCGCAGGAGGTTTTTATGACCATGGATCTGATTCAGTTGGGGCAGACGGTTCTGGCTGCACTGCTGTCCATTGTGGCGATTTTTCTGCTGACAAAGCTGATGGGGACAAAGCAGGTTTCCCAGATGACGATGTTTGACTATGTGGTAGGAATCACCATCGGTTCGATCGCGGCAGAACTGGCAACGGAGCTGGAGGATCCGGTCAGACCGCTGGCGGCGATGATCGTATACGGTTTCACGGCGGTAGGGATCTCTGTGCTGACCAACAAATCCATCCGGCTCCGGACGGCTGTGACGGGAAAGCCGCTGGTTCTGCTGGAAAATGGTGTGATTTATCGGGAAAATCTGAAAAAAGCGCGGTTGGATCTTCATGAATTTCTCACCTACTGCCGGATTGGAGGCTGGTTTGACCTGAATCAGCTGCAGTCGGCAGTTCTGGAGCACAATGGTGTGGTGAGCTTTCTGCCGAAAGAGACGGAGCGTCCGGCTACACCATCGGATCTGAATCTGCACCCTGCGCAGTCCTCCGTTCAGATCCCCTTTGTCATGGACGGCGTCCTTTTGGCGGACAATGTCCGGCAGGCGGGAAAGGAAGAGAGCTGGGTGCGGAGAAGTCTTCTGCGGCAGGGGTATCAGGATGCTGCGGATGTGCTGCTGGCGCTGTGGGACGGCGGCGAGAAGCTGACGGTTTTTCCGATGAAACCTTGATGCAGAGGATCAAAGAATCCTGCTATTAAAAAACCATCCCGAAACCGCCAAACAACGGTTTCGGGATGGTTTTGCAGCAGATGGTGAAAAGAGGCGGCGGAATCACAGTTCCAGAAGCTGTCTGGCTGCGGCCACATTGTTCTGCTCCAGATCCTGCAGATGCTGGACAGCGGCTGCCTGCATTTCGGGATGAGCAGAGCGGGCCACAGCGCGATCGATCATCGTGCGCAGGACATCGTCTGTGAGCGCGTCCAGATCTACAAACAGATCCTGACCGATATACCGCAAAAAGGCGGACACCTTGGGGTCGTATACCACGCCGGCCAGAGGAATCCCCTGCCCGGCGGCGAAAATCAAGGCGTGAAGCCGCATCGATACCACTGCCTCCATGCGGCTCAGGGCGCCGATGATGGTTCCGGCGCCTCCGGCGTCATCCAGAAAATAGTGAGGAATCGTCAACCCCTGAGCCGCCAGCTGATTGGCGCCGGGGTCCTGATGCTTTTCCACGGACATGAAAACGGGGGTCAGACCGTAGGTCTCGTAAGCGTATTGCGCCGCCCGTCCGAACAGGGGAGCCTTTTCCTCAAAGCCCTTCCACTTCCGAAGGGCAAAGCACAGATAACGGCCGCGGGGAGGGATTCCGGCCCGCAGCATAACGCTGTCAATGGCGTCATCCGAAGCACGGGGAAGCGTCAGTGCAGGGTCTGCCGTTAAAACGATGTTCGGAACGGTCACACCCATAGCCAGAAGTTCAGCCTGAGAGTCCGGCTCCCGCAGAGTGATGATATCCACGTAGCGGTTCAGCACATTTGCTGCCAGCTTCCGGTGATTTTCCCGGGTAACAGGACCGATGCCGCAGCCATACATCTGCACTTGGCAGCCGGCCCTTTTGGCGGCGCGGATGTTGAGAAGATAGAACCACAGGGAGCGGCGGGAGGTGACGTCCTGAATGAGACTGCCGCCGCCGTTGATATAGAGCTTGGCGTGCCGCATGGCCTGCTGCCAGACCGGAACCGCCATACGGCTGACAGACCGCACCCGGTAAGTGAGCCGGGTGCTTTTGGGATCCTTGCTGAGAACGGTAACCGGCATATCCGGATCAATGGAGCGCATTTCCTGCAAAATTGCCTCCAGAATGGCATCGTCTCCGGCATTGCCCCGTCCGTAAGCGCCGCAGATCACCACGCCGTCCCTGCTTTTTTTCGGGCGGCTGTGCCGGCGAAGGATCTCCTGATAGATATGCAGCTGGGTGTCCACGGTATTCCGGATGGAAAAGCGGGCAGAAGCTTTCGCATACAGCTTTTCGCCCAACGCGGCTCGCAGGGCATCATCCTTCCCCATGGCAGCCAGATGATTGCCCAGAGTGTTCCAGTCTCCCGGCTGAAACAGAAATCCGTTGACGCCGGTGTCGATCAGATCAGGGATTCCGCCCACGGCAGTTGCCACCGTGGCCAGATGAAAGCGGGCGCCTTCTGTCAGAGCGTAGGGGAAGGTTTCGGACAGAGAGGTCAGCGCATTGATATCCAATGCGGAGTAGAAACGGTCCATGCCGCCGGAGATCCAGCCGGCGAAGGTCACCTGCTGTGCTACGCCCAGTTCTTCGGCCAGTGCCTCCAGTTTTGCGCGTTCCTCCCCGTCGCCGGCGATCACCAGCCGCAGGCGGGGGCATTGATGATATCCGGCGGCAAAGCCGCGAATCAATGTGGACATATCCTTGACGGGATTCAAACGGGCTGCGATCCCGATCACCACACTGTCATCATTTACGTCCGCACCCAGCCCGCGCAGATAGGTCAGACGGTCTCCCTGCGGCGGAGGCGGCGTAAAATCCAGACCGTTATAAATGGTATAGAAGCGATCCGGCGGAAAGCCTCTGGAGATCAGCAGATCCACCATTGCATCGGAAACGCCGATGCGATAATCCAGATGCCGCAGCGCCCAGGCATTGATCGTGCCGAAAGTCAGGCGGCTGAGGGGCCGCCCCAGATAATCCAGCTTATAATCACTGTGGACGGTGGAGACCACCGGCAGACCGGTGGAGGACCGCAGCAGCGCCCCCACCATATTGGCGCGTGCGCCGTGGCAGTGGATGAGCTGGTATCCGCCATGCTGGATATAGTCCGTCAGCTGGCGGCGCAGCTTCGGGATATTGTTGCCGCCCATGATGATGGTCGGAATGTGCAGAGCACGCGCCTCGTCGGCAAAGGGGCCGTCCCGAAAGCAGACCAGCTGGGCCGTGATGGTTTCGTTGAGATGCTGCAGCAGACTCAGTACATGGGTTTTGGCGCCTCCGGAGTCGCCGCCGCTGATGAGATGGATGACCTTCAAGGGTGAAGACCTCCCTTTTCGAGAAAATGGTCTTGAGAAATCATAAAAAATAGTATACAATACTTTCCGAACATTGTCCATAGGAGGAAAGTATGGAACAGAAAGCGAAGCGAATCGGAAAATTTAATGTTGTGGATATCATTGCTGTGGTGTTGATTCTGGCGGTGGCGGCGTTCGCGGCATATAAGCTGCTGGGGCCGGATGATACTGTCAGTGCCCGGCGGGAAATGACAAGGGTGACTTATACCGTCAAGGTAGAAGGTGTTCCGGCAGAGCTGTATGAAAACTGCGCGGCTCATCTGCCCTCTCCCCTGATGGCCTCCGGTGCCTTGGTGGGCGGGGAAATCGTGGCGGTGGAGCAGGAGCCGTATTATGTATTGGACGCCGGCGGAAACTGGGTGGAGGACCCCGGCCATGTGACGCTGTTGTTTACGGCGGAGACAGAAACACCCACTGCCGAAGTCATGACCACCAAGGTGGGGGAGCAGGAGGTTCGCATCGGAAAGACGGATTACATCCTCAAAAGTGAATTCATCGAATTTTCTGGCGGCATCATCGTGGATGTACAGTGGGGAGAATAACCATTTCAAAAGAGCACCGGAGCTCCGGTGCTCTTTCCGTTTTTCAGGAGGTATGATATTATGATAACATTGGAGCGCATCACACAGCCGGAACATCCGCTGTATGCCCGGGCGATGGAGCTGTACAAGCTCAGCTTTCCGGACCATGAGCAGCGGGAGCCTGCTTCACAGGCGCGGATCTTACATGATGAGGACTATCATTTTACGCTGGTGCGCGATGAGGGACGTTTTCTGGGGATTGCCCTGTATTGGGAGATGCCGGAGGCACGGTATCTGGAGCACTTCTGCATCCTTCCGGAAGCCAGAAACGGCGGCTGCGGGCGGCAGGTCCTATCCCTCCTGCAGCAGACCGGCAGGCCCTTGATTTTAGAGATCGACCCGCCGGTGGAGGAAATTTCCCGCCGGCGAAAAGGGTTTTATGAGCGGTGCGGTTTTGTGGAAAACCCGTTTCCCCATGTCCACCCACCGTATCACCCTGAAAACTCCGGACATCCGCTTCAGGTCCTCAGTTCGCCCCGATGTCTTACACGGGAGGAATACGAGATGTTTGCCGCATACCTGAGGAGCCGGGTCATGGCAGGAGCGTTTGCTTAATCCAACAGGACTGCCGCAGGATTTCAGATCCTGCGGCAGTCCTGTTTTCCTTGTGAACAGCGGTGCTCCGGTGGCTTTGCTCAAAGGGTGCATTTGCCGCGGGCTATATATCTGCCCTGCGGTTCCCGATCCAGAACGCTGCCGTTTTCTACACAGAGATGTCCGCGCAGCCATACCTGCCGGATGCCGCCTGCGGTCACAAATCCCTCATATGGATTGTAATCCACATTGGCGATGCAATCCTCTGACCGGATCACATGGCTGCTGCCGGGATCGTAAACCACGATGTCTGCGTCGCTGCCGGCGGCCAGACGGCCCTTGCGGGGGAAGAGGCCATACATCCGGGCCGGATCTTCGCTTAAAAGCCGGCACATCCGCTGGAGGGTAATGCGCTTTTTGGCTACACCATAGGAATAGATCAGTTCGCCGCGGGTCTCCACTCCGGGCAGGCCGCCGGGAATCTTGGTGAAATCATCACGTCCGGCGTCCTTCTGCGCCAGAGTGAAGGAACAGTGATCGGTGGAAATGGTCTGGATCTCACCGCGGCGCAGGGCCTTCCACAAAAGCTCCTGCTGACCCTTTTCCCGTAGAGGGGGCGCACAGACATAGCGTGCGGCCTGAGAATAATCTTCGTTGAAGTACAGGCTGTCATCCAGCAGCAGATATTGGGGGCAGGTTTCCACATAGACCGTCTGTCCCCGCTCCCGCGCGTGCTGCACTTCCTTCAAGGCCTCCTGATTGGTGAGGTGGACGATCACCACGGGGGCATCGGCAGCCTGAGCGATGCGCAGCAGACGGCTGACGGCCTCCGCCTCCATTGCCATGGGGCGGGTCAGAGGGTGGCTGGCAGGCGTCCGTTCACCGGCAGCCTGACGCTCGGCGATCATGCCGTCGATCACGCCGGCGTTTTCACAATGAACGCCGCACAGGCCGCCCAGACTTTTCAGCTCCTTCAAGGCCCAGTACATGTCCCGGTCGCCCACCATCATGGCAGGATAGGTCATGTACATTTTGAAGGAGGAAACGCCTTGAGCGAACATATCCTTCAGTTCTGCACGGATGGATTCATTCCAATCATCAATGGTCATATGGAAGCCGTAATCGCAGAACGTCTGTCCATCGGCCTTTTGATGCCACAGCTGTAATCCGTGGTGCAGGCTTTCCCCCTTGTTGGGGCAGGCGAAATCAAGGATGGTCGTGGTGCCGCCCCGCAAAGCGGCCCGGCTTCCCGTATAGAAATTGTCCGCAGTTGTGGTGCCTGCTACATCCAGATCAAAATGGGTGTGAGCGTCAATAAAGCCGGGAAACAGAAGACAGCCGGTCACATCGATCACCTGCGTGTCCGCGTCTGCATCCAGCTTCCGGTCAACACGGAGGATTTTCTCGTGTTCGATCAGCAGGTCGGCGCGTCTGGCTCCGCTGCCGGAAACTACGGTACCGCCTTTGAGCAGCTTTTTCATCATCAACACTCCATTTCTGCGGCCGGAGGCCGCCTTGCGGTATTTCTATGTGTTTATTTTTATAGTATATCATGCCAAAGAGGGAATTTCCAGAGAAGGCAGAGAAAATCCGTTAGGGGACCGTTCATGGCCGGAAGAAATTTTGGAGAATCCGGAAAAATCCGTAAAAATCCGTAAAATTAGGGTACCCATTTGGGAGAGATATGGTATAATACAGCCAACAGGCGGATGCTGAATGCCTGAATTTTGAAGGGGGTAAAAGAATGAAGACAAAGAAGTTGCTGTCTCTGCTGATGGCACTGGTCATGGTAGTTTCCCTGACCGTTACAGCCAATGCTGCAGAGACCGGTGAGACCGACCTGAAGGGCGCCATTGTGCTGCTGCACACCAATGACGTTCATGGAGCGATCTCTGAGTATGCCAAGGTATCTGCGCTGAAGGATACCTATGAGAAGATGGGCGCTTATGTCCTGCTGATGGACGCCGGTGACTTTATTCAGGGTGACCCCTCGGTCAGTCTGTCTCAGGGCGCTACGGCTGTGGAGCTGATGAACATGGCCGGCTATGATGTGGCTGCTGTGGGTAATCACGAGCTTGATTATGGTTATGCCAATCTGGCGGAACTGGCGGAGGATGCCAAGTTCCCGCTGGTAGCGGCCAATATGCAGTATAAGGGGAAAACGGCGTTTGAGGATCACATGATCTTTACCAGCCCCAATGGCGTGAAGATCGGTGTGTTCGGTCTGGCAACGCCGGAAACCGCGACAAAAGCCAATCCCGCAAAGATCAAGGATGTGACCTTCCTGAGCGGGGAAAAGCTGTTTGACTGTGCGCAGGCACAGGTGGATGCGCTGAAGGCGGAAAAGTGTGATATCATCGTCTGTCTGGGGCATCTGGGCATTGATGCGGAATCTGCCGGCAACCGCTCCATTGATCTTTTGAAGGAAGTGGAGGGCATCGATATTTTCATCGACGGCCATTCCCACTCCGATCTGAATGCGATCATGGAGGTTACGAATAAGACCGGCATGGTGGGCGACACCCTGCTGACATCCACCGGCACCAAGCTGAACAATGTAGGCGTTGTGGTGATCGCGGATGACGGTGCCATGACCATGCAGTTTGCGCTGAAGGATTTGACCGTCACTCCCGATCAGACGGTGGCGGACCGTGCCGCGGCCATTCAGGCGGAAATCGACAAGGAATACGGTACCGTGTTTGCAAAGACTGAGGTGGAACTCAACGGTGTGAAGGCGGAAGTCCGTACCGGTGAGACGAATCTGGGCGATCTGATTACCGATGCGCTGGTCTGGGGCGCCAAGGATGCCGGCATCAAGGTGGATGCGGCTGTGACCAACGGCGGCGGCATCCGGGCGTCCATTGCAAAGGGCGATATCACCAAGAAGGATGTCAATACCGTACTGCCCTTTGGAAACACATTGAGCATTGTGAAGCTGACCGGCGCGGAGCTGCTGGAAGCGCTGGAGGCATCCACGTACTGCACGCCTGAGACCATTGGCGGTTTCCCGCAGGTTTCCGGCATCACCTTCACAGTGGACACCACCAAAGCCTTCGATCAGGGAGATCTGTATCCCGGCTCCACCTATCATGCGCCCAAGACCATCAACCGTGTGACGATCCAGACGGTGGGCGGCAAGGCGTTTGATCCCAAGGCCACTTATACCATTGCGACCAACGACTTTATGGCCGCCGGCGGTGATACCTATTATGCGTTCAACGCCGCGGGCTTTGTGGATACCGGTGTTCCGATGGATGAAGTGGTCATGAGCTACATCAAGGAAGAACTGAAGGGTGTTGTTACCGCGAAGGATTACGGCACGCCGGATGAACGCATCACCGTGGTCAAGGGCCTGCCCTTTACCGATGTGCCTGCGGATGCTGCCTACTATGATGAACTGAAGTATGTCTATGAAAATGACATCTTCAAGGGATATACGGAGACCAGCTTTGGCCCCGACAATACACTCAACCGCGGTCAGATGGTCACAGTGCTGTGGCGGATGAACGGCTCTCCCGAGCCGAAGACCGCCTGCCCCTTTGGCGATGTGACAGCCAACTCTCCCTTCCGCAAGGCCATCGCATGGGCGGCGGAGAACGGATTGACCAATGGCTATACCGCCACGACCTTCGCACCCGGACAGGCAATCTCCCGTCAGCAGTTCCTGACGATCCTGTACCGCTATGCCCAGTTTATGAAGTATGACGTATCCGTCGGAGAAAAGACCAGCCTCTCCGCCTATGAGGACGCGGGTAAGGTCAGCGAGACCTTTGTTCCTGCCATGCAGTGGGCCTGCGGTTCCGGCGTCTTGGAAGCAGAAAAGACGCTGACGCCCGCGGAGCCTGCCCTGCGGTATCAGGTGGCTGAGTTCCTCGCACGCTTCTGCCAGAAGGTTGTCCCTGACGAGACACAGGCGGCCGCTTGAGGGAAGCTTTCTGAAAACCGCCATTTGAATCACGTGCAAAAAGTCCGGAGAACCGTTTTCCAGCGGTTCTCCGGACTTTCATATAGAGATTTTCTGATCTGCGGCCAGCCCCCGTTTTGCGACGGTTTTTCCGGAAGGCCTGCCCTATAATGATGGTGTCTTGGCGGGGGAGGTGCTTGGATGACGGTCGTTTATGCAGATTCTGTCTTTTTTCTCAACGGGATCATGGATTATCTGCTCTGTCTGGTGACAGCCCGTCTGGCAGGGGTTCCCCTTCGCCGGTGGAGGTATGCGGCTGCGGCGCTTCTGGGAGGCGCGTACGCCGTGGCGGTGTTTTTGCCGGGGTTTCGCTTTCTGGCCTGCTGGCCGGGGAAACTGGCGGTTGGCGCGGTGATGGCAGTGATCGCCTTTGGCGGGGAACCGCATTTGCTGCGGTTGACGCTGCTGTTTTTTGCTCTTTCCTGCGGGCTGGCGGGTACGGTGCTGGGACTGGGACTGCTTTCAAACAGCACTCTGCCGCGGGCCAATGGAATCTTTTATACCGATGTCAATCTCCAAGTTCTGGTATTGTCTGCCGCGGCGGTGTATCTGCTGGTGCGTGTGGTGTTCCGGGCGGCAGCCCGCCATGGACTGCGGGGAGAGTATTTGCCGGTGCGGGTCTGCATCGGCGGCCGGACGGAAGAGTTGTCCGCTCTGTGGGACAGCGGCAATCAGCTGCGGGAGCCGGGCAGTGGACGGCAGGTTCTGGTGGTAGCGCCCGGGAGCCTGAACGCGATCCTGCCGCCGCCTGTTTTGCGTCTGCTGACAGAAGAATGCCTCCGGGATCCGGCTGCGCTGCTGGAGCCGCTGCGGGCGGCGGCTCCGGTACTGCGTCCCAGACTGATTCCCTACCATGCGGTAGGCACACCGGCGGGACTGCTGCTGGCAATTCGAACAGAGTATGTGGAAATCTGCGGCACCTGTATACCGGAGGCGGCGGCAGCGCTGTCTCCCACGGCATTGGGGCCGGATTATTCTGCTCTTTGGGGCGGTGAGATCAGAAAGGGAGGAGCGCATGAAGCTGTTGGGACGCATTTGGCAATGGCTGCGGGTGCAGCTGGGCATGGTTCCGGCCATCCATTACATCGGAGGAAGTGATACCCTGCCGCCGCCGCTGGGGAAGGAGCGGGAAGCGGAGCTGCTGGGGCGGCTGGAAGATCCGGAGGCCAGAAAGGAACTGATTGAACATAATCTGCGTCTGGTGGTGTACATCGCAAGACGGTTTGAAAACACCGGAATCGGCATTGAAGATCTGATTTCGATTGGAACGATCGGTTTGATCAAAGCGGTTGGGACGTACCGTGCAGACAAAAAAATCAAGCTGGCAACCTATGCGTCCCGCTGCATTGAAAATGAGATTTTAATGTATCTGCGTAAAAACGCCAACCGGAGGGGCGAGGTTTCCTTTGACGAACCCTTGAATACCGACTGGGATGGCAATGAGCTGCTGCTTTCCGACGTGCTGGGGACGGATGCCGACGTTGTTATGCGGCCGATCGAGGAGGACGTGGATCGAAGCCTGCTGGCAGCGGCGATCAGTCTGCTTTCCCCTCGGGAAAAGGAGATCATTACCATGCGTTTTGGTTTGGGGGGCAGGCAGGAGCAGACCCAGAAAGAAGTGGCCGACCAGTTGGGAATTTCCCAATCCTACATTTCCAGACTGGAAAAACGGATCATTCAGCGGCTGAAAAAGGAAATTTTGCGGCTGTCCTAAGCTTGACAATCTGTATCGGGTATACTATACTGTAACGGTATATGGAAAACTGCGAAGATGGGGAGCAGTATCCGGTGCGTGAAAGCAAAGAGAGGGAGCGGATGGTGAAAGCTCCCGTGCAGCGGCCGGTGAAGTCGTCCCGGAGCATCGGGCTGAACAAGCAGTAAGCCGCGACGGAATCCCTCCGTTATCCGGGAAGAACGCTTTGCGTTGTTGAGTGCGGGTTTTCCCGAATTCAGGTGGTACCACGGATCATTGTTCGCCCTGAGCCTTTTGGCTCAGGGCGTTTTTTTGTGGTCTGCGGGGCAGACATTCCTCATTTACAGACGCGGCGCCTGCTGAAATGATCGATTGCGGCGGTGCGGGCTTCTGATGGATGAAGGATACGGGACGCAGAAAACATGCAGAAAAATGGTTTCCAAAGATTTAGAACAGGAGAGACGAACGTATGAAAAAAGAACTGCCCAAGGTGTATGAACCCCAGCAGGTGGAGGATCGCATCTACAAGATGTGGGAGGAGGGCAACTGCTTTGCCAGCACGCCTGATCCGGAGAAAAAGCCCTTTTCCATTGTTATGCCGCCCCCCAATGTGACGGGACAGCTGCACATGGGACATGCGCTGGACTGCACTCTGCAGGACATCCTGACCCGTTTTAAGCGGATGCAGGGCTACGAAGCCCTGTGGGTCCCCGGTACCGACCACGCCGGCATTGCCACGCAGATCAAGGTGGAAGAGGATCTTCGGGTCAAGGAAGGAAAGACCCGGTACGATCTGGGCCGCGAAAAATTCCTCCAGCGGGTATGGAAATGGAAGGAGGAGTACGGCAACCGGATCGTGGAGCAGCAGAAAAAGATGGGCGTTTCCTGCGACTGGAGCCGTTCCCGCTTTACCATGGACGAAGGCTGCTCCAAGGCTGTGCGGGAGACGTTCTGCGAATTGTATGATAAGGGCCTGATCTATAAGGGCAGCCGTATCATCAACTGGTGCCCCCATTGCATCACCGCCCTTTCCGACGCGGAGGTGGAGTATCAGGACAAGCCCGGACACCTGTGGCATATCCGTTATCCTCTGGCAGACGGATCCGGTGATCTGGTGGTGGCAACGACGCGTCCGGAGACCATGATGGGCGATACCGGCGTGGCAGTGAATCCGGAGGATGAGCGGTTCAAACACCTGATCGGCAAGAGCTGCATCCTGCCCATTATGAACCGGGAGATCCCCATTGTGGCAGACGAGTATGTGGAGCTGGGATTCGGCACCGGCGCCGTAAAGATGACGCCGGCCCATGACCCCAATGACTTTGAGGTGGGTCTGCGCCATCATCTGGAAGTCATCCGCTGCATCGGCGATGACGGACGCATCAACGAAAACGGCGGCCCTTACAATGGAATGGACCGTTACGAATGCCGCAAGCAGATTGTGAAGGACCTGGAGGAGCAGGGCTATCTGGTGAAAACCGAGCCGTACAGCCACAATGTCGGCACCTGCTACCGCTGCCATAATGATGTGGAGCCGCTCATTTCCGCCCAGTGGTTTGTCAAGATGGAGCCTCTGGCAAAAGAGGCTCTGCGGGTGGTGCAGGAAGGGGAGGTAAAATTTGTCCCCGAGCGCTTCGCCAAGACTTACACCAATTGGATGGAAAATGTTCATGACTGGTGCATTTCCCGTCAGCTGTGGTGGGGACACCAGATTCCGGCGTGGTATTGTGATGCGTGCGGACATATCAATGTCAGCCGTGAGGACCCCACGCAGTGTGAACGGTGCGGCTGCACGCAGTTGACCCGGGATCCGGATGTGCTGGATACGTGGTTCAGCTCTGCCCTGTGGCCGTTCTCGACGCTGGGCTGGCCGGAAAAGACCGCCGATCTGGAATACTATTATCCCACCAGCGTCATGGTGACCGGATATGATATCATTTTCTTCTGGGTGGCCCGCATGATTTTCTCCGGCTGCGAGCAGATGAAGAAGATTCCCTTCCACACCGTTTTGATCCATGGTCTGGTTCGGGACGATAAGGGCCGCAAGATGTCCAAGTCTTTGGGCAACGGCATTGACCCGCTGGAAATGGCGGAGCAGTACGGCGCCGATGCCCTGCGGTTTAACCTGATTACCGGCAACAGCCCCGGAAATGATACCCGCTTCTATACGGAAAAGTGCGAGGCCATGCGGAACTTTGCCAATAAGATCTGGAATGCCAGCCGGTTTGTCATGATGAATCTTACCATTGAACACTGTGCGCTGCCCGAGGCGGACCAGCTGGCTCCGGAGGATCAGTGGATACTCTCCAAGCTGAATACGCTGATCAAAGAGGTCACGGAAAATCTGGATGCCTACGAGATCGGTGTGGCATCTGCCAAGGTTTATGATTTCATTTGGGACACCTATTGCGACTGGTATATTGAGCTGACCAAGACCCGTCTGAACGGAGAGGACGAGGCGGCCAAGCTGACGGCGCAGAATGTGCTGTGCTATGTGCTGACGGAGCTTTTGAAGCTGCTGCATCCCTTCATGCCCTTCATCACGGAGGAGATTTTCCAGGCGCTGCCTCATGAGGGGAACTTTATCATGACGGCCCAGTGGCCCGTCTGGCGGGAGACCCTCAACTTCCCCGAGGAAGAAAACGCCATGGAAGCGGTCATGGACACCATCAAGGCGATTCGTGCCCGCCGGGCGGAGATGAACGTGCCTCCCTCCAAAAAGGCAGAGGTGCTGCTGGTGACATCGACACCGGAAATTTATCAGCAGGGTCTGCACTTTATGCAGCGGCTTGCCTATGCCAGTGAAGTGCGGTTTGCCGACACTGCGCCGGCGGATATCAATGGGCTGGTGACGGTCGTCACCCACAACGCCACAGCTTATCTGCCCCTCAGCGAGCTGGTGGATCTGGCTGCGGAACGGGAGCGCATTGCCAAGGAAATTGAAAAGGCACAGAACGGCCTGCGCATCGTAGAGCAAAAGCTTTCCAATGAAAAGTTTGTGGCGCGTGCGCCGGAAGCGGTGGTCAATGCGGAAAAGGAAAAGGCTGCCAAATTCCGGGAATTGATCGCCAAGCTGGAGGAATCGTCCAAAGCCATGGAAGGCTGAGTGCTATAGAACGAGCGCGAGATGCGTTTTGCTGCAGGCAAAACCTTGGCGCAGGGGGAATTTACTTGCCCCGAGCATATAAAATCTCGTGCGGAGACCAAAACAAAAGCACCTGCGAAAGCAGGTGCTTTTGTTTTGTAAAAGAGGAGCAACAAAGTGAGTGCACTTTGACTTTTGTAAAAAGCCGGAGCCAAAGAGGAAGACGTCGAACTCAGCGGCTGCCCCTTTAACAAAAGGGGCAATTACCAAGTTGCCAAGTTCATCCCAGATTATCTCCGTTCTGTCCTCGGAGTAAAAAATATCGCCACCGCTTATCGTTATATAGATAAATCTTATCGACGCAATACTCCATCACCGCATCGCGGGTCTTCGGGTGTCGAAGTCCGCCCTCATGAACTTATCGAAATATGACTTGATGCTGTGCCCAGCCTCAGTGGCCTAGTTCAGAGCGGCTTTCTGTTCCTCGAGCTGCACAAGCCTGCCGGTCACAAAATCGCTCAGGATGCCCTTCTCGATGACCTTCAGCAGGTTTGCCATGGACTTTTCCACGTCTCGGCGTTTTGCCCCCAGCCCATCAAGATAATGCGTGTTCTGATAGTTATCCCGATAGTACGCCGCAGCATCCACCGCCAATGACGCGAGATTCTCCGTGTTCTCCAACAGACCGAGGAGCAGTATCGTCACAAGCTCCTTGACTTGCTCCTTGCGTATTTGTTCTTGTCACACTGCTTGGCTGTCTGGGACTTGCAATAGTAATAATATTATTTTCGCTCCGTCTTGCTGGTGCCGTGGATGCCCTGCATGCTCGCACCGCACTCCCCGCAGAACAGCTTTCCGGTCAGCCAATAGCGAGGAACCTCGATATCGTCCATCCCTCATGCACGCTGCAAACCCTTGTGTTTGTTCAATGTAAACCGCGCCTGCACCTCGTTGAACGTGTTCGCGTCTATCAACGCCGACATCCCGTCCGGAACCACGATGTCACCATGACGATACTCGTCTATATAAGCTAGATTTTGCAGCATCTTGTTCATGGTCTTGACGTCGAACTTGGCACCTCGGGTTGTACACAGCCCCTGCGCGTTAAACTCGTCGCATATCGTCTGCATAGCCTTACCAGCAACGTACTCCACGAACATCCTCTGCACGAACGGTGCCGTGTCCTCGTGCGCTCGAACTGCCGCCCCGACTTTTCTTTTGTCGCAATGGTTTGTTCACCATTTGTATTCGTAATTCGAAACCCATGAATGATTCGATTGCGCGTATCGACAAGGTCATCAAACAATTGAACTATTACGTCAGGTAGCTTTCCATCCACATAGTTTTTAATAGATCCCGATGTCTTGTCAATCAATGCGTACCGTGATGCCGAATCGTCTATTCTCAACACGTTTTCAATACCGTTATTTGAGCTGAACACGCTAATTGCCGTACCAAGTAACACTCTATATCGATTTGTGGGCAATGATTGACGTGTCAGCGTTGCGTCATACATTACGACCTTCCACACAACCTAATCCAGAAAGAGTGCTACCCGATACCTGCATCATTTGCAACATGTATTCGTCCATATATACCCAGTCGGGATTGCCATCTTGCGTAACGGGAAGTGAAACAGATAGTAACTTTGCCTTATCCCACACGCATTTATCGTCATAGCTGAACTTGTCTTTAATAGATTTCTCAATGACTGTAGACAAAAACATCAACGTAAACGCTGATTCGATACTCATCTTAGGCTTGACTAAATATGCATCCCACAAAACACCTGTCTTCTGTGGTTGTGCATAAACATCGCCTGTCGCAATAGCACCATTTTGCACAATATCAATCGTCATTTCAGCCGCATCAAAATCAGCTTCGCGCCCGTAATACATGATACCGTTGTTTCCGTGTTTGGCATTCACCAATGGAAGATTGAATTCTTCATTCCGCTCTTCTGAAACATCTAACACCTTGTTAAAATTGGGCTTTTTAATATCAAGTTGCAGTTTTTCGAACAAATCACCAATGACAAATTCGCGCCACTCAGACACGTCTAAGACATGCTTATCACCATCAGCGTGACTCAAATTCTCAAGGCTCGCTTCGGATTCCTGCATGACCTCCGACATGTATTCATTCATGTACGACCAGTCAGGGCTGCCATCGACATCAACAGGGAGTTTGATTCGCTCCTCCTTCAATAAATCAGGAAATAGCCCATAGTTATACGGGTATTTATGCGTTATTGTTTGCAGGCATGAGGTAAGAAACATACAAGTCATCGGACTGTATTCACGCGTATCTATGTAATAAATATCACGCCCTGACAAAAATGGCTCAGCTTGATAGAAAAAAGTCGCATTTTCCGCGCCCCACGTTATGACCCCGGATGGACTTGGCTCCACGTCATCAACCATCTGCACACGACATTTAATACCGTTATCAAATTTCGTTCTCACAACATATGGAACGCCATCGTCAGCCTCGATAACCTGCCGATTATGCAAAACCGTTGGTTTGACAAAATTTGAAAACAAATCACCGACACGGAATTCTTTCCACTCGCTTGTATCAATCTTCGCCATCACCGTCACCACCTTTCCGCATCGAAACAGTCACGGTATCGTCATCTGCACTCACTCCACTCGAATACATCGCAGTCGTCATCAGTTTCTCACCAAACGCCTTCGCATCGATTCCCCTTTGGAACATCAAGTAATCCATCGCGGTCTTGCGGAAATCTTCCTCAAAAATCTCGAACGGCTTCTGCGGCATCTGATAGGACAGATGCTTGGCAGGATTCACCCACTGACAAGTAGCATCACCGGACTGCTTCTCTATGACTTCGACCCAATGAGCCTCAATGGCCTCCCATTTACCGTAAACGTCATGACGCCCTTTGTTCTTGACCGTCGCCAGCCCGTCCGATTCCATGTAACAGGCAAAGAACTCCTTGCCTTCTTGACCAACACCGGCTTCGAAAACGAAAATACTCGTTGTAACACCAACACCAAAGAACAAGTCTTCCGGCAACTTAATGACCTTGCGTAGACGATGGTTCTTCAAAATACGCTTCATCTGCGTCTTGCTTGCCTTTTCCAGTTTCTTATCAGGCAAGATAAACGCACACTGAGTGTGAGCGGCAACGCTATCCAATACATTTTCAACGATAGTCATGCAACCATATTTGTTCTCATAAGGCGGATTCATCAATACCTTCGTGATAGGCTTGTCTTTCATCCATTCGCAAGCCGCATCAGTACGAGCGTCCATTTGCTCGAGATTTGTCTTACCATCTTTGTGGATCAGCATGTTTGCACATGCAAGTGCATAAATCTCACGGTCAAACTCGATACCGTACAGATGCTTTGACTTAATCTTGTCAGCGGCGTCCGTCTGCATCCCACCAGCCTCGCGAATCATGTTCGCCATCGCCTTCACAAGGAAGCCGCCGGAACCGCATGTTGCATCCAGCACATAATCGTCTCTGTTCACATCGAGAATCTTATACATAAAGTCCGTGATATGTTCGGGTGTGAAAATCTGCCCCGACTCAGACTTCTTCTTGTATCGGTTGAACTCGTTAAAGAAGATGCCCATTACATCCTCGCCGCGCCATTCATATGAATTGACACACTCAGAAATCTCAACAACCCAATCAATGAAATTATTGATAGCCTGCTGATTGTCTGTCGTGTTCATCTTGATATCGGAATATTCCTGCAACAAGATGTCAATTTTCGCGTTCTGTTTGTGACTGTTTTCCAGTGATTTCGAAAGTATCGAATGAATCGCTGTATGGAATGTCACATATCCCATATCTTTCAAACGCTTCAAACCAGCGCCATAACGCTCGGCAACCAGTGCACACGCAGTGAAAATCATGCGGTGATACAAGTTCTTGATTCCGAATTCGAAATGCAGACCGTTGTTAATCTTAGCCGTCAACTGATAGATACGCTCTTTGTCGATACTATCGACCATATAAAGAGACAGATAATAACCAACGCTCTGCAACTTATCAGGCGTCTTGACTTCTTCCTCGCCCTTGAACACGCGGACATCCTCGCCATTATACAGAATGCCGACAACCTTCTCATATTGTGTTTGCATGATGCGCACGTTCTTCAACACTTCGTCCACTTGTGCCTGCCCAAGTGCAATGCGTGTAGCCTTGGTTTCCAAGACCACAGCCACATCATTCTTATTGTTCGGCAAATACCAGCCGTCAGGCTTGTCAGCCACGCCTGGAAATCCAAGATGATTGAACGTGGTCAACTGTCCGACACCCGAACGAGCCACGTCGCTATCTACAAATCCAAGAATACCCCTCGCTTCATCACGAACAGCATCTTCTGTCATGGTCTTCGCCATATCTCAAAACTCCTCCTTTACCACTCATGATTCGCGATGTACTCGTCCGCAGCCAACCGGAAGAACGCGCTCAAGCTCAAGCCGTGAGCCTTCGCAATCGCCGTCAAACGATCCTTATCGCTTTTCGTCATGGAGACGAGGGCGGTAGCGCGGGCACCATCTTCGACGGTATCCACAGTGACAGCCTTCGCTTCCTTCACTTCATGTTCCTTCGCGGCAGCGGCCTCAAATCCGTCGAGTATTGCTGCCATATCTTGCTTCTTCTTAGCCATATATGCCTCCTTTTAGATATTTAATATCTATTGAATGTCTATTCCTTCAAAACTTTATGCTCGAATGGGAGACCAGCAAGGGTGCTCATCATCTGGCACATCTTCCGCACCGCTTCGGAGGCGATGCCGTACTTATCTACGAACACGACGGACTTCTACAAGCCCTGCGCCTGCACGATAGCCTCGGACTGCGGAACCGTCACGACGTTCTCTGCTCACGGCTTCTTGCCTAGCCACTCCATGAACGGCGTGCACATGTGGAACCGGTTTGTGCCGTTCGCCACAATCACGATAGGAGCATTCATCTTCTTCGCTACGATGGAAACCATCCACGTAAACGGCTCGATGTCGTTCGGAGTAGGGTACACCGGAATGACCACTACGTTGCCCTCCGAGTCATCGACCTTTTTAGAGCGGAGTGAATCTGAATACTGCCTGTCCAGAGAATAAAGTGACGTGCGCGGCCTCTGATGTACATAACTCTCGGATAACTTAGCGGCGATAACGGACTTACCTGCACCGCCTTTCTCACAAACAGCTACGATTGTCCCATAATGATTACCTTCTACATATCAAGTATATATCCAATAGATACTTAATATCTAAATTATAAGATGTTTTTTAGCTATTTGTCAATATCGTCTTGACAAACTGTGATGGTCACAAATGACCATTTGTTGCCTCTAAAATGGTCAAATGCTGGTCAAATTTGGCCACTGGTGACCAGCTACGCAATTTCACCCATCGCCTCGGCTTTCAGCTCATGCTGTTGAACGCAATCATGTTGCGAATCTGACAGGAAATATCCTGATTGGTTGTCGAAATTCGCGCATATCCGTAAATCATGTTCTCGACTCCATGTGTATTTTTATCCGCATTTAGACGCGCCTTCAATTGGATACAGAGCAATGGAGGCACAGATCTATCATGCGATAGGCGACATATGTATATGAATTTAGAGGTATCCTCTAAATTCATATACATATGTCGTCTGAAATCATCATCAATCGCCAAACGGCCCGAGAAGTTCGTTCAATGCATCAGGATTCTTACTGGTGCCCATACCATGCGTTCCGATATAAGCTCGAATCTCGCCCAGCAGACCGCTACTCAGCGTACTCACGCCCTCACGAGTGGGGTGGACGCCAAGACCCTCTCCGGCATTCTGGGTCACACCAACGTGTCCTTCACTCTGGACACCTACACCCATGTGACGCCGGATATGCAGAAAGCTGCCAGCGATGTGGTGGGCGGCTTTCTGGAACAGATCTTCGGGAAGGAGCTGAAACCATGGCAAAGAGACGCAAGCAGGGCACCGGCACCGTAAGGCAGCGCAAGGACGGCCGCTGGGAGGGACGGGCGGTCATCGGCTATGATGAAAAAGGTCTGCCCAAAACCAAACGGGAGTGTCAGGAAAAGCTGAAAACGCTGTTGGAGACCGTGAGCGGTCCCAAAGCGGAGAGGATCCGCCCCGACATGGCCTTTGCAGAGTGGCTGGACTTATGGTATCAGAATTGGCCCAAC
>JAPFEH010000079.1 GCA_026169195.1 Dysosmobacter sp.
CCCACCATGAAGAAATTCCTTTCTCTGGTACTGGCTCTGGTAATGACCATGTCTTTGGTCACTGTCAGCGCCGGTGCCAAGGACTTCGCGGATGACGACTAGGTCACTTATGACGAAGCCGTCGCCGTGATGTCCGAAGTGAAGGTGCTGGACGGCTATGCCGACGGCTCCTTCAATCCTCAGGGTGAGCTGACTCGTGGCGCTGCCGCCAAGATCATCTGCAACCTGATGCTTGGCCCCACCACCGCAGCTGAGCTGCACGCAGACACCGCTCCCTTCAAGGACGTGCCTGTGAACCACACCTTTGCAGGCTACATTGCCTACTGCGCCAAGGAAGGCATCATCAGCGGCTACGCTGACGGCGCTTTCCGTCCCGCCGCTTCTCTGACCGGCTATGCCTTCATGAAGATGCTGCTGGGCGCTCTGGGCTATGACGCCGAGATCGAGCAGTACACCGGCGCCAACTGGTCCATCAACGTGGCCAAGCGCGCTCTGAACATCGGCCTGAATGACAGTCTGGAAGGCGAGTTCAACGGCATCAAGCACGTGACCCGTGAAGAGGCCGCTCTGTATGCCTTCAATACCCTGAAGGCTGATCTGGTGGAGTATGACTCCCGCACCTCCGTCAACGTTGGCGGCGCTGAGGTTGTCATCGCCGGTTCTGAGGCCAAGGCCCAGAAGTGGAACAACTCTGCCACCAAGATCGAGAACATCAAGAAGGACAACTACATCCAGTTCGCCGAGCAGTATTTCACCAAACTGACTCTGGACAACGATGTGGACGTCTTCGGCCGTCCTGCCCGCACTTGGGAATACAAGGGCGAGGAGATCGGCACCTATGTGAACACCGACCTGATGGAGAAGGAGTTCACCGTTGAGGTCTCCGGCAAGGATCTGTATGATGTTCTGGGCAAGTCTGCCATCGAGGACTATGATCTGACTGTCACCATCGACGGCGAGACCGACAGCAAGGTTCTGGATGAGGCTTACTTCACCGCCAAGGATCTCAACAAGAACAACAAGGACGGCGTGGGCGCTACCGGTGACGGCGTGCTGACGCAGGTCTTTATGGATGCCGACGCCAAGGAGATCTATGTTGCCATCATCAACACCTATCTGGCAAAGGCTACCACCGATTACAGCGAGAAGAAGGACGAGGTTTCCTTCGACGTGTTCGGTCTGTCTGATTCCAAGAAGCCTGGCGCATATGTCAAGACTCTGACTGAGAATGTCGAGGACAAGGAAGGATTCAAGGTCGACGGCGAGGACTTCGCTGTGGCGGCTGACGTGGCTGAGGACGACATCTATCTGGTCACCGTGGCTGACGGCGAGATCCAGACTCTGGTGAAGGCCGAGGTCGTGGAAGACACCGAGATCAACGCCTTCAAGGTTGGCTCCAGCGTCACCGTGGGCGGCGAGAAGTACAGCTACGCTGACACTGCCGAGTATGACGTGGAAGTTCTGGATCAGTATACCACTGTGGATAAGATCAACCTGAAGGATCTGACCTACAATGTTTATCTGGATCAGTACGGCTACCTGATCGGCATTGAGCTGGTGGAAGAGGCTGACAACTATGTCTTCATCACCGGCATTGATGAGTCCTACAGCAACCTGTCCAACAAGGACGTGGATGCCGCTGCTATCTTCACCGACGGCACCATGAAGACCATCAAGGCCAAGGCTGCCAAGAACACCGAGCTGAATGAGGGCGCTACTGTGAACTCTTGGTTCACCTATACCGTCAACAAGGACGGCGTGTACACCCTGAAGGAAGTTGCGG
This sequence comes from Dysosmobacter sp., assembly GCA_026169195.1. Lineage (GTDB taxonomy): Bacteria > Bacillota > Clostridia > Oscillospirales > Oscillospiraceae > Oscillibacter. The sequence continues at coordinate 1,784 of JAPFEH010000079.1, forward strand.
ACGAGATTGATGTGGATGATGGCGTCAAGGTTGCCCAGAATAAGGATCAGTCTTACAATACTACCATCGACAAGAAGCACATCTCCCTGCCCGGCGGTGGTGCTGATAACTACAAGAAGGTCTATGGCAACGATGCTTCCATCTATCTGACGGTTTCTGTTGATCTGATCAATAAGGGTAAGACTGGGGAAGCAATCATCATTGACGATGTGGACTCTGTGACCACCGGCATCAAGAATGTCAACATTGATCCTTGGAACTTGGCTGATGTCAAGGATGAAATCAAGGGTGAAGATGAGCGCATTGCAGCTGAAGACGTTTCCGCTGGCGTGTATCCTCTGTACAAGAACAACGGCTACATCATTGCTGCCGTCGTGGTGGGCGAGGATGACGCTGCCTCTAAGAATCTGGTCTACGCTCACACCAGCAAGGTGGAGATGGAGTCCTATGATAAGTCTGCCGACGAGTGGACCTGGACCCGTAAGGTTGTTCTGAACGGCGAGGAAGTCGAGATCAAGGAAGTCAGCGACAATCTGGAATATCTGGATAGCATGGATCAGTACAAGTGGTACGAGGTGAAGTTCAACGCTGAGGACGAAGTCATCAACGTTCAGCCCGTTTCCGATGCGCTGACTCTGAATAAGGATTATGTCACTGACATCAAGAAGCTGGAAACTGCCATCAATGAAGAGGATACCGTCCTCTACACGCAGGGCTTCAAGAAGGATCATCCCGAGATGAAGGGCAGCACCCTGTTCGTTACCACTAAGGACAACACTGGCTTCTTCGTGGATGAGAATGTCAAGATCACTCTGATCCAGTGGAACAAGAACAAGCTGACCACCTCCTTTGAGACCGGCGTCAAGGAGCTGGAGGACATTGTCAATGACCTGAACGAGAAGAACAACAAGTTCGACTATGAGGTCAGTGCTATCATCGAGGACGGCGCTGCTACCTCTGTGGTCATCTATGACAAGACCAACTCCTATGAGAAGCCTGACAGCAAGCCTGAGTCCACTGAGGGTGTGGATTTGAGCGATCCCGATGCTGTGACCATCAGCTATTACGGCAAGGACAATGAGCCTGCGCTGGAGGATGCTTTGGTTTCCATTGAGGAAGCTATCGAAGAGAATGGTTACACTGTGACTGAGAAAAAGGTCGATGATGTCGATGAGGATAAGTACATCTTCGTTGCAAAGAATAACAAGACTGGCTTTGAGAAGAAGTTTATTTTCGATTCCAGCACTGGTATCATCGAACTGTTCAAGGTGACTGTTGTGGCTGACGATGAGGTCGGCGCTCTGATTGATGCTGATACTCTGAAGGCTAAGGGTCTGACTGAGGTTTATGTTGCAGACGGTGAAACGATTAAGGTTGTTCTGGAACATCAGACCAGCAAGTTCAGCAGCAGCTTCAATGGCTCTGCTGATGTGACCGAGGCTCCCGATGATGCAACCTGCTCTGTGTCTGTTTCTGCTGTGAAGAGCAACGGTGACAAGACGCTGACTTACACCATCACGGTTGATATTGATGCTGATTGCACCGTGGCAATTGGTAAGTAATTAGCTTCATAGGTGATTCGAAAATAATCGAAGAACCAAACAAAATGGCTCCCGGATAAATCCGGGAGCCATTTTGTTATGCGCTTGATTCATAACATCGCAATTATCAATTTTTATTGATCCTTTGCAAACAAGGCGAAGACATGATAGGTTTCATCTTTGGTGTTCAGCTGAAAATCCACATCACTGGAGACCAGCGCCGCGGTGTTTCCGCTCCAAGTCAGCTTGCATTCCCCGATGGCGGCTCCGTGAATCACGGAGTCATATACCGTAACCGTGATCCCACTGCATGATTTGGAGCCAAGCCCCAGCGCCCTGCGCCCCCGCACAAAAAATACCACAGGCGGCTTGGAAAAGGTCAGGCGTGTGGGGTTGGCGCTGCCTGTGGTTCCCTTGCCTACATAGGAAAACTGTTCGATTCCGCAGTTGCCGCACAGGGCCACCGCCGCCGTCAGCGCCACCAGCTCGTCCCGCTGCTTTGCCAGTGCCTGATCGGTTTTCAAATTGTCTGCGTTGAAATCCTCCATTTGGATGCGGTCTGTTTTCTCCCATTGATTCAATTGATAATTGCTGGTCTCCGCCATGCTCGGGGCCTCCCTTTTTTTCATTTCGGGGGCTTGAGACTGTCGAACAAGCGGCGCAGCCGCTTTTTCGATTCTCCCCCCATAGGGCTCCCCTTCCCTGCCCGTTGCATCCTCCGGTGCAACAGCGGCGAAAAAAATCCGCCCCGCTCCGGAGCGTTGCCTGCAAAAACACCGCGGACGGCCTGCGCCGCCCGCGGTTTTCACTCACACCCGCAGCTTGAGCTGCTCTGCCGTGATGGCATATCCCTGCTCGGTCCACGCATCGTGGGGCACCGGACCGGTCAGCGGCTGGTTCCGGTAGGCGTAAACCGCCTCCACCACCTTATCCAGCAGGCGGGGATTTTTCACCAGCAGCGGCCCCGTCAGCTGGCTTGCCAGCACGTTCCGGTACCGGAAGCCCTCCGGCGTTTTCGCGCCCTCGTTGCCGTATCCCAGCTCCACCGCCGTCAGCAGGGGCGTCTCCACGCCGGAAATGACGGCGCACTTGTTCATAAAGCCCACTACCGGCTCCGGACACAGCTCCGTGTGGCCGTAAACGTCCTCCACGAACCGCTTCGTCCCCTGCTGCGACGTGAAGTCCCCGAGGCCGATGCCGTGGTAGACCGTCCCGTCCGCGGCGGTGATGGTTTTCCCCAGAAGCTCCATGGCCGTGCCCGCCAGCAGCATGGGACAGCCCGCCTCCGCCAGCGCCTTCACCGCTTCGCCGTACCGGACAAAGTCGGCAAGGGCCGCCTTCTGCGCCCGCTCTGTGCCGGCGCCCATATAAAGGTAGTCCGCGCCCGCTACTTCCGCGCTCCCGCCGGGGGTCACAGTCTCCACCGTCACGGTGTTCCCCAGCGCCTCCAGCGCCCGCTTCAAAACCGACACGTTGGCATAGCTGCCGTACAGGCTCATGAGGTCCGGATAAAAATGAAGAATCCGAATGTCCATGGTCACGCCTCCTTCTTGACTGCGGGCAGATTCAGCAGCTTGTCCCGATCCGAGAAGCAGGTGATGACATACAGGTCCTCCCCGCCCTCAGACGCCAGCTGCTCCGCCGCTTCGCTGATCTCCGGCACCACGGTCCAGCCGGACACCTCCGTAAAGCTGAACCGCTCCGCCAGATCGTTGCAGTACCGGCCGGAGAGCAGCACCTTTTTCACATGGGGCGCCGCCAGAAGGCCGAAGTCAATGTCCCAGAGCCAGCTGGTCTCGCTGGTGAAATATTTGCGGCTCACCGCGTCCACGATCACCAGCACCGTGCAGTCGGCCTTGGAGGCGGCCACATAGCGCAGGTTCGTGTCATAGGCAATGGAATTTTCGTGCTTGGAGGTCAGGAGCGTCCCGTGATGGCGGCCCAGCGTGAAGGTCTGCATCCGCCCGTTTTTCAGCATATAGTTGTTGATGACGCTCCGGACGGTCTCCGCCGCCACGCCGCACTCCCGACAGGCGGCATAGGCTGCCAGAATGTTATAGACGTTGTAAATGCTGCGGAAGGCCAGCCGGATCTCCACCGTGCCATCCAGCGTGAGGACGCCCTGCTCCAGATCCAGCGCCGTGGCGGTATAGTCCGTGGTGGGCTTGGCGTGGCCGCAGGCGGTGCAGCGGTAGGCCCCGATGTGATTGTAGTGAACGTAATCGTAAACCATGGGGGCGTGGCAGCGGGGGCAGTAGGCCCCGTCGTGATAGACGCCCGTGGGGGCGTCCGTGGAAAGGGCGCACCGGTCCAGACCGAACCACTTTACGGTTTTCCGCCCCTCTGCGAAGCAGGAGGACAGGGGATCGTCCGCGTTCAAAATCAGCTCCGTGTCCGGATGCAGCGCCGGCAGGATCGCGTCGTAGACCCACTCGGGGTGGCCGTTGCGGGTCAGCTGGTCCCGATACAGATTGGTGATGACAAACTGGGTGGGGTGGAAAAACCGGAAGCTGAAACGGGCATACCGCTCGTCGCTTTCCAGCAGCAGGACGTCGGCTTTCACCTTCCCGCCGAAGGTGGCGTTGGTCAGCACCAGCGTTGTGACGCCCTCGATCTGGTTGGAGCCTTCTTCATTATAGACCACGTGCTTGCCGTCTGCCCGCAAAATGGCGGCGATCATCTCCACCGTGGAGGTTTTGCCGTTGGAGCCGGTAACGGCGATGATGTGGGGCGGCAGCTGGACCCGACGCAGAATGTCGGGACAGATCTTCAGGGCGGCTTTTCCGGGCATGGAGCTGCCCTTGCCCACCAGCTTGCCAACAAAGCGGCCCAGCTTGCATACCAGAATGGCGAAAAACATTCTCATGGGGATTCCTCCTTGGAGACGGCAGGTACCGTCTCAGTGAAACTATCCGACCCGCCTGCGGAGCGGGAGGGACGTGGGAAAGCTGCGGGTCAGCGCCGCTCCAGCCAGATCATCAGGGCCGTTACATCCGCGGGGCTGACGCCGCTGATGCGGCTGGCCTGCCCCAGATCCAGCGGGCGGATGGCGGAGAGCTTTTCCCGTGCTTCCAGACGCAGGCCCTGAATGGCGGCGTAGTCCAGATCCGCGGGCAGCTTGCGGCGCTCCATTTTCTGAAAGTCCTCCACCTGCTTTTGCTGGCGGCGGATGTAGCCCTCGTATTTGACGCTGATCTCCACCTGCTCTGCCACGTCCGCCGGAAGCGGCGGACGGGCGGGGTCAAAGGGCGCAAGCTCTGCGTAATGCAGCTGGGGACGCCGCAGAAGCGCCACCAGCGCGCAGCCGTCGGTGACGTCGGCGGCCTCTTTTTCCGCCAGAAATGCGGACAGCGCCGGCGAGGGAGACACGCCGGTGTGGGTGAGACGGTGGATCTCTCGGCTGACTGCCGCATATTTTTCCTCCACGGCCCGAAGCCGTTCCTCCGGCACAAGGCCGATCTCATAGCCCCGTTTGGTCAGCCGCAGGTCGGCGTTGTCCTGCCGCAGCAGCAGGCGGTATTCGCTGCGGGAGGTCATGATGCGGTAAGGCTCCTCGGTGCCTTTTGTAACCAGATCGTCGATGAGGGTGCCGATATAGCTTTCGGAGCGGGAGAGAACGAAGGGCGGCTGACCCCGCAGCTTCCGCACGGCGTTGACGCCGGCTGCAAAGCCCTGTACGGCGGCTTCTTCATAGCCGGAGGAGCCGTTGAACTGGCCGGCGCCGTACAGACCGCTTACCGCCTTGACCTCCAGCGCGGCATTGAGGGCCAGCGGGTCGATGCAGTCGTATTCGATGGCATAGGCAGGGCGGGTCATGACCGCCCGCCGCAGGCCCGGAATGCTGTGGAGCATCCGCACCTGCACCTCCTCCGGCATGGAGGAGGAAAGCCCCTGCACATACAGCTCCTCCGTTTCCAGCCCCATCGGCTCTACAAACAGCTGGTGGCGGAGCTTATCGGGAAACCGGACGATCTTCGTTTCAAAGGAGGGGCAGTACCGGGGGCCGACGCCCTCGATCAAACCGGAGTACATGGGGGCAAGATGCAGGTTTTCCTGCACGATGCGCTTGGTCTCTTCTGTGGTCCACGTGAGCCAGCAGACGGCCTTGTTTTCCGGAGGCTGCGCGGTGGTATAGGAAAAGGGCACCGGAAGGCGGTCGCCGGGCTGCACTTCCATCTCGTCAAAGTCCACCGTGCGGGACAGGACGCGGGGCGGCGTACCGGTTTTGAAACGCCGCAGAGGCAGACCCAGCTTCAGCAGGGAATCCGTCAGGGCGCGGGCGGCGTGCATCCCGTCGGGACCGGAGTCCTCCACACACGCTCCGATGATGGTGCGGCCGGAGAGATAGGTTCCGGTTGCCAGAATGACGGCTTTTACGGAAAAGGCCGCTCCCGTGGAGAGCACCACGGCGGAAACGGCGCCGCGATCGGCACGGACCTCCGTCACCTCCCCCTGCCGGACGGTCAGATGGGGCTGAAGCTCCAGCGTATGCTTCATGTATGCCTGATATCTGCGGCGGTCTGCCTGCGCGCGAAGAGACCAGACAGCGGGGCCCTTGCCCTTGTTCAGCAGACGGTACTGGATGCAGCAGGCATCGGCGGCTTTGGCCATTTCTCCGCCCAGAGCATCCAGCTCCCGCACCAGATGGCCCTTTCCGGTGCCGCCGATGGCGGGATTGCAGGGAAGGTTTCCTACGGCATCCAGATTGATGGTAAACAGGATGGTCTCCATCCCCAGCCGCGCGGCGGCCAGCGCCGCCTCAATGCCGGCATGTCCGGCGCCTACGACGGCGATATCAAATTGTCCGGCGTGAAATTCGTTCATACAGATCATCCTTTGTACAGGGTCACCACCGCCGCTTCGGGGCGGTTGAAGAGACGGAAGGAGGGACCGGAATTTCCAAGGCCCCGTGTCACGAAGAGGCAGGAGCCGTTGGCTTCGTAGGGACCGGAGGTATAGGAGGGAAACAGCGTCCGGTCTGTGGAGAGGAGCCCGTCTGTCAATGGCAGACGGATGATGCCGCCGTGGCCGTGTCCGGAGCAGACCAGATCCGCCCCCAGCAGGCTGTACTGCGGGAGAAAGCGGTCGTTGCGATGGGCCAGCAGTACCCAGAAGGGATCTCCGCAGGCGGCGTAGATCTCTGCGGCCAGCTCCTCCGGCGTTTTCTGGTCGGCATATCCGTTGGGATCGTCGATTCCGGCCAGCACGATCGCATCGCCGTTCCGCTCCAGCGTTACGAATGTATTGCTGAGGACCGTGACGCCGTGGGCGGAGAGACGCTCCTTCAGCTCCGGTACGTGTCCGATGGCCCACTCGTGGTTGCCGGTCACGTAATAGGTGGGCGCGACGGCGGAGAGACCGTCTGCCACGGCTTCGGCAAACCCCTCCGCAGGGCCGCGGTAGCGGTCCTCCAGATCGCCCAGATAAAAAATATAGTCCGGATCCTCGTCTGCCGCGGTGTCGAACAGCCGGCGGTTTTCCTCCCCGAAGGACGCCCCGTGAAGGTCGCTGAGGATCAGGATGCGGCAGCCGTCAAAGCCGGCAGGCAGATCCTGAAAGGTCAGATCGGTTCTGGTCACCTGCAGCGCGGTATTTTCCCAGCGGAAAAAAAGAAGCGCCGAGACGATCAGAAGAATCAGAAAGCATAAGGTCCGAACGGGGTGGCGCCGGTGTGGGTGCTTTGCCATAGTGGCGGCCTCCTTTGCCGCGGAATAGAATCAAAATACTACAACCATTTATTATACCATAGTAGTATCGCCATGGCGAGGGAAACTTTCACAAAGAACAAAAAAACCGCAAAGAAACACCGGAACGGGCGGGAAAAATCCGGCAGTATTTTAAGGGAATGTTAAATTTGTGCAAACAATGGCGCAGACTGCTTGCACTTTGAAAAAAACGGCAGTATACTGGCAAACGAAATCAGAGAAAGGAGGGATGTGGATTGACAACGATCGTTTTGAATGATGTGGACGATTTCATTTTCCAGAATGAAGATGAGATCACCTGCAGCGAGCGCTGATGCAAGCAGAGCCTGAACCACGCCGGAGGCGTGGATTTTTTTATGCCTTTTTTCAGGGAAGCAGCCGGATGCGGAAAGTGAAAGCGTGTCCGGCTCCAAAAAGCGGACGAAATAATAAACAAAGTTTTCCAAAAAGGAGTGCCTTGTTTTGGATAAAACGCAAAAAGTTACGTTGCTTACGTAAAAGCGGAAAACTGTTGCTTGAAAAAAACGTCCCTTATGTTAAAATAATAAAGTAACATTCAGAGCACGGAAAAACCTGTAAGGAGTGGAAATCATGGAAAACCTGTTTTGGATCGGTTTCGCGGGAGCGCTCATTGCCGGGCTGTTTGCTTGGATGCAGGCCAAAAAGGTGATGACGTATTCCGAGGGAACGGATCGCATGAAGAAGATCGCCGCATCGATCCGGGAGGGCGCCAACGCCTACCTGAAGCAGCAGTACACCACGGTGTTCAAGGTGTTTCTGGTGGTGTTTGTGATTCTGCTGATTATGGCGTTTGCCACCGGCGGCAAGATGCTCTCCAAGTTTACCCCCTTTGCCTTTGTGACCGGCGGTGTGTTCTCCATGCTGGCGGGCTTCATCGGCATGAAGATCGCTACGGCCTCCAACGCCCGCACTGCACAGGCTGCCTCTGAAAGTCTGAACAAGGGTCTGCGGATCGCCTTCTCCTCCGGCTCCGTGATGGGCTTTACCGTGGTGGGTCTGGGAATGCTGGATATCACCATGTGGTATTTTATCCTGCGCTATGCATGCGGGATCTCCGATCCGGTGACTGTGGGCAACATCATGGTCATGAACGGCATGGGTGCTTCCTTCATGGCGCTGTTCGCCCGTGTGGGCGGCGGTATCTACACCAAGGCTGCCGACGTCGGCGCGGATCTGGTAGGTAAGGTAGAGGCCGGTATCCCCGAGGATGACCCCCGCAACCCCGCCACCATTGCCGACAATGTGGGCGACAACGTGGGCGATGTGGCCGGCATGGGCGCTGACCTGTATGAGTCCTACGTGGGGTCCATTCTGGCGACCTTCTCTCTGGGTGCCATCGCGGGCTACGGGTTCCGCGGAATGCTGCTGCCGCTGCTGCTGGCGGTGGTGGGCATCATCTGCTCGATCATCGGTTCTTTCCTGGTCAAGACCAAGGAAGACGCGACGCAGGAGTCCCTGCTCAAGAGCCTCCGCACCGGCACGTATACGGCGGCTGTGCTGGCGGCCGTTGTGGCGGCACCGCTGACGTATGTGGTGCTGGGCAACTGGGGCGTATACATTGCCATCCTCTGCGGTCTGGTGGGCGGCTGCGCCATCGGCTACTTTACGGAATACTACACCTCTGATACCTATAAGCCCACGCAGGAGCTGGCTGCCGCGTCCGAGACCGGCGCCGCCACCATCATCATCGGCGGAATTTCTCTGGGCCTCAAATCCACGATGGTCTCCATTCTGATTGTGGCTGCCGCTGTTTTGCTGAGCTTCTTCTGCGCCGGCGGCGGAGAATCCTTCAACATGGGTCTTTACGGCATCGGCATTGCCGGCGTGGGTATGCTCTCCACGCTGGGCATCACGCTGGCAACGGACGCCTACGGCCCCGTGGCCGACAACGCCGGCGGCATTGCGGAAATGAGCGGCCTGCCGGATGAGGTCCGGGAGCGGACCGACGCGCTGGACTCTCTGGGCAATACCACCGCCGCCACCGGCAAGGGCTTTGCCATCGGCTCTGCCTCCCTGACGGCGCTGGCGCTGCTGGTGTCCTATGTGGACATTGTGCAGAGCAACACCGAGGAGGTACTGGACCTGTCCCTGACCAACCCGCTGATGCTGGTGGGCTTGTTTGTGGGCGCCATGCTGACCTTTGTGTTCTCCGCATTTACCATGAGCGCGGTGCAGAAAGCGGCGCAGTCCATTGTGGTGGAGGTCCGCCGTCAGTTCCGCAGCATTCCCGGCATCATGGAATATCAGGCTGACCCGGATTATGCATCCTGCGTGTCTTTGTGCACCAAGGGCGCACTGAAAGAGATGGTGGCCCCTGCCCTGCTGGCCATCGTGGTGCCCATTTTGTCCGGCTTGATCCTCGGCCCCATCGGTGTGGTGGGTCTGCTGGGCGGTGTGTCTGTTACCGGCTTTGCCATGGCGGTCTTTATGTCCAACGCCGGCGGCGCTTGGGATAATGCCAAGAAATATATTGAGGCCGGTCACCACGGCGGCAAGGGCTCTGGCTGCCACAAAGCTGCCGTGGTAGGCGATACCGTGGGCGACCCCTTTAAGGACACCTCCGGTCCCTCCCTGAACATTCTGATTAAGCTTTGCTCCACCGTCTCGATCGTCTTCTCCGGACTGATTTTGACCTTCAACCTGATGCAGCTTTTGTAAGAGAAGATTAAAAAACAATACAAGAAAAGGCCCGTTCCATTGTAGCTGGAACGGGCCTTTTTTATATCGAAAGCCAAGGCGCTGTTGCAATCGGACAGGTGTACCTGCAAAATTGCATACACCCTCAAAAAATAAATAAAAAAATTGCGAAAAAATGTTAAAAAGGTTGCACGAACGATACAAAAAACGCTGAAATAATTATAGAAAAAACAAAAAATATTTTCAGAAAGTCTGTGGAGAGAAAATGGCATAAAAAGTGCTTATAACCAAAGTGTCTCTGTTGCTGAAGGAGAAACATTACTTTTAAGGAGGAAACTTCATGGGACGCAAAGAAGTGCTGGCAGAGCGGAAACGGCTGGAGGAGTTTTACTACGGCTGCCGGATGGAGACACCGGAGGAGGTCGCAAAACAGTTTGAAGTCTATACAAGGCTGATCTGGGATTTTCATCAGGCTGGCCTCTGCTATGACTACTACTGTGATACCACAAAAACCAGACTGGAGGGAACCGGGACCTGGATCGGCGGCCATGATGCGCTGGAGGTTGAAACATTGCCGGTACTAAGCGCTTATCCGGATAGAAAGACAAATTTTCAGGAAATCTATTGTGTGGGCGATCCGGAGCAGGGCTATCATTTCGGGCAGGTTACCAGTCCTTCCGGCAGATATGCCAAAGAAAGTGCGTCGATGCAGGGAATGGGCGACGATAGTTTTTTTGAAGAGGGCAGCGCTTATACGCTGTGTGAGTGTTATGTGAAAAAAGTTGACGGACGCTGGTGCATTGTGGATGAATTTGTGGTAAGTGGTGAAGAGGTCAAACGTTCCAGAATGCGGAGGTCCCGGCCTTTCTGCAAAACGATTTTGGATTTGTATCAGGAACCGGGGCAGAAAGATGGATCGGAAAAGGAGGAGGCAGCAGAATGAAAACAGATATTGCATATGCGAAGGCGCTTCACGCGCACGAAACAGCATTGCGGTCGATCCAAATTACAGATGCAGACTCATTGTGTGCATATCTGAAAGGATTTTGGGAGTTTATCTACAATTACAAAATGATAAACTGCGTATATGATATTTATGGAGACGACATTGAAGTTTTCCGGGAAAACGGGTTTGTGCTGCGGGGGATTCCGGCGGTTGAGCAGGATGTTCTGCGGATGTGCGCGGCGTTTCCAGATCTGCAGATCCATATCGCTACGATTTTTGCCGCCCCCAAGGGGGAAGATGCCTATCAGGTATGGATGCGCTATTATCTTACCGGGACCAATACCGGCCCCAGCATTTACGGCCCCCCTACCGGACTGAAGCTGGAACAGGAAAAATCTTTGAATATCTGTTCTTACCAAGTGGCTCGGATTGATGGAGAATGGCTGATTGTTTCGGAAAAAATGGGTCGCTGCAGCGACCATATTCGGGCAGTCTGTACTGGTGACACCAGCTTCAGCAGTCTGAAGCTGTAATGCTGCGTTCTTTAGAGCGTGCACAGCCGGCCCGGCAGAGATCCTTTCTCTGCCGGGCTGTTTTCCTGCGCTGGTAAAAAATAATTGCCGGCAAGCTGCGGCCTTGCTTGACAGGTTAAACGTTTACAGATATAATCATGTACGGAAAAGCAACGGAACCGCAAAAAAACAGACTGGTTTCCGAAAAAAACATACAGGAAAGGAACGCACGAACATGATCTACTCTACCGAAGTGCAGAATATGTGCCCCGTTGCCAAGGGCGCGTACCATGGTCCCGCTCCCATCCCCGAAGAGGGCAAGTGGGTGCAGGCCAAGGAGATCAAGGATATCTCCGGTTTGACGCACGGCGTGGGCTGGTGTGCCCCCCAGCAGGGAGCCTGCAAGCTGACGCTGAATGTGAAGGACGGCATCATTGAGGAGGCTCTGGTGGAAACGCTGGGCTGCTCCGGCATGACCCATTCCGCCGCCATGGCGTCTGAGATCCTTGTGGGCAAGACGCTTCTGGAGGCGCTGAACACCGACCTTGTGTGCGACGCCATCAATACCGCCATGCGGGAGCTGTTTTTGCAGATCGTCTACGGCCGCACCCAGACCGCGTTCTCCGAGGGCGGCCTGCCCATCGGCGCCTCTCTGGAGGATCTGGGCAAGGGCCTGCGGAGTCAGGTGGGCACCATGTTTGCCTCCAAGGCGAAGGGCCCCCGGTATCTGGAGATGGCAGAAGGCTATTGCACCCGCATTGCGCTGAACGCGGATGATGAGATCATCGGCTATGAGTTCGTCAATCTGGGCAAGATGATGGACGCCATCAAGAAGGGCGTGGATGCCAATGAGGCTCTGGAAGCCGCCAAGGGCCATTACGGCCAGTTCGACGCCGCCACCAAGTACATCGACCCCCGTCACGAGTAAGAAAAGGAGGAATTGACCATTATGGCTCTGTTTGAAAGCTACGAGAGAAGAATCGACAAGATCAATTCCGTCCTGACGCAGTACGGAATTTCCGGCGTGGAGGAGTGCCGCGAGATCTGCAAGGCTGCCGGCTTTGATCCCTATGAGATCGTCAAGGGCATCCAGCCCATCTGCTTTGAAAATGCCTGCTGGGCCTATTGTGTGGGCGCGGCCATTGCGCTGAAGAAGGGTGTGAAAACTGCCGCTGAGGCCGCCGAGGCCATCGGCGAGGGATTGCAGGCCTTCTGCATTGACGGTTCCGTTGCCGAGGACCGCAAGGTTGGTCTGGGCCACGGCAATCTGGGCGCCATGCTGCTGCGGGATGAGACCAAGTGCTTTGCCTTTCTGGCGGGTCACGAGTCCTTTGCCGCCGCCGAGGGCGCCATCGGTATCGTCCGCAACGCCAACAAGGCCCGCAAGGAGCCTCTGCGGGTGATTCTGAACGGTCTTGGAAAGGACGCTGCCCAGATCATTTCCCGCATCAACGGCTTCACCTATGTGCAGACTCAGTTTGATTACGCCACCGGCAAGGTGGCGGTCGTCCGCGAAAAGCGTTACTCCGAGGGCGAGCGGGCCGATGTCCGCTGCTACGGCGCCGATGACGTTCGGGAGGGCGTGGCCATCATGCATCTGGAAGGCGTGGATGTTTCCATCACCGGAAACTCCACCAACCCCACCCGCTTCCAGCATCCTGTTGCCGGCACCTATAAAAAGGAGTGCATTGAGCAGGGCAAGAAGTATTTCTCCGTGGCCTCCGGCGGCGGTACCGGCCGCACCCTGCACCCTGACAACATGGCCGCCGGCCCTGCCAGCTACGGCATGACCGATACCATGGGCCGGATGCACTCTGACGCCCAGTTTGCCGGCTCATCCTCCGTGCCCGCCCACGTAGAGATGATGGGCTTCCTCGGCATGGGCAACAACCCCATGGTGGGCGCAACCGTCGCCGTGGCCGTGGCAGTTGCCGAGAGCCGGAAGTGAGTTGCTATTTAAGGTGCTTTTTTTGCTAAAAAGTGCAAAAGCCTATCCAATTCTAAAATCAAAGCAGGAATCCCTTCATCGATAAAATCTCGGTGAAGGGATTCCTGCTTTTTAGTTTTAGGAGAGAAGTTATGCGTGAGATTTGAAAACGCTGATGCGGTTTTTTGTGCGCTGTGAGTGCCTGCCTTATTTTGAGATTAAGATGCTAAAAGTGGATGAGGCGGCTATCGAAGTATACACCGATGCAGAATTGAAAGAGATTCCGGGCTATTACTGCACTTGGATTTGGCAGTTGCGCATAGTGACCAGTGCTGCTTTGTGGCTATCAGGTGTGATACCAGCGCAACAGGTGCTGTCTAGAAGAATAGGCATCTCGTAATAGAAAGCCTTCAACAGCAAAGCGTTGGATACCACACAGATATCTGTGCACAATCCTACCAATTCCACCTGCACCTCGGTCTCACCGAATTCCCGCACATACGTTCCCACGGACTCCACCAGAGCAGTGGAGCCAAAAGTAGGCTTGTTGAGATAAATAGCGTCATGGGGCAATGCGGCGGCTACCTGCGTGTCAATCTGCCAGCCTTCTGTATTCTCCTGACAGTGAGAAACGGGCAAATATTTCCCTTCTTGGGTATCCAAGTAATTGGCTTGATGGGTGTCTTGGGTAACAATGACGGTATCCCCGGTGGCTACATAGGACTCAATTTTCCGTACTACCGCGGGAACAATGGCGGCAGCTTCAGGGGTGCCTAGGGCTCCGTCAATAAAATCCTTCTGCATATCAACAACAATTAAAATCTTTTTCATAACGGATCCTCCATCAAATCTTATTCTGCAAAGCGCTCCCGATAAAAGGCTTGTACCTTGGACAGTTCCGGGATGGACTGAGCTGCTCCTGGCTGGGAGACAGCAATGGCAGACGCGCAAGATGCCATGCCCATGGCCACCTCCACATCCGCTCCATGCAGCAGACCGGATAGGAAATAGCCGGTAAAGGTGTCACCAGCGCCAGTGGTATCCACAACCTGCACCTGACAGGCAGCCATGGAGACCCGCTTGGAGCCGCAGGCAAAAAGACTGCCCTTTTCTCCCAGAGTCAACACAATCTGAGCCGCCGGATAGCGGGTTACCAGTATGGACAGGATGTCCTCCGGCTCTGCTTTTCCAGTGAGAACCTGTCCTTCGGTCTCGTTCAGCAGGAAAAGATCCACGCACTCCAGAGGCCAACTCGAGACCTCGTCAGTACAAGGAGATGGATTCAACACTATCCGGATACCCTTCGCCTTTGCGCTACGCAGGATTTCCGGTATCAGGTTAATTTCGTTTTGCAACAGTAGCATATCCCCCTGACCGAAACCCTCCAGAGCGTTTTGGACCGTTTCGGGGGTAATCCTATCATTGGCACCAGCTGCTACCACAATACAATTTTGTCCGGATGTATCTACCTGAATCATGGCATGTCCGGTGGGATAGGGGACTGGGTAAACTCGGGAAATATCCAGATGTAGAGGCTCGCAGAACTCCGACAAGGTGGGGAGGTCCGTCTGCGCCATTTGGGCAGCTAGAAAGGTATTAGCCCCAGCCTTAGCTAGAGCAATGGCCTGATTGAGCCCCTTGCCACCCCAAGAGGTACGATAGGCGGTACTGGAAATCGTCTCACCAGAGTGGACGATATGCGGGACTTCGTAGGTGTGGTCAATGTTGATAGAGCCAAAGACAAGAATCCGATTCATATCCGCGTACCTCCATATTTTTCTGAGCTTTTTCGGATGATAAGCTCCGGTTCAAAGTAAATAGTCTGCTTTGGTAGATCGGGATGCTCAATCTCCAAAAGTGCCCGCTTGCAGGCCTCATTTCCGATATCATATCCAGACTGCCGGACAGTAGTAAGGGGCGTTTCCATAAATTCGCAGAAGCTGATATCATCAAAGCCAACCAGAGAGATATCTCTCCCCACATTGATGCCCTGTTCGCGAAAATAGCGGTATACCCCCAGAGCCATCATGTCGTTTTCGCAGAAAACAGCGGACATACCTTTGGAAAGCAGCTCAGGGGCCAGGCGGTATCCGCTTTCTGTCTGGTAATCACCCTCCAGAATCATATCGGACGTAACAGGAATACCGGCCTCACTCATGGCCCAACGAAATCCGGCCTCCCGCTCCTGAGAGCTGAGTAGCCAATTTGGTCCCGTAATACAGATAATATGGCGGTGTCCCAGTTCAATTAGATGGCGGGTTGCCAGATATCCGCCCTTTTTATTATTCAGCCGGATAGAGCTAAAGGGCAGAGAAGGAGATTGGCGGTCTACTTGGATGACAGGAAAAGGAATCCCTTCGAATACGGAGAGATGGCAATTATAAGAGGGGGCAATTAGTAACGCGGAAATACCGGCGGAAACGAACTGTCGAATTTGTTCCGCATCTCGCTGGGCGGATTCGCCGTTAGTAGCCAGCATGAATTGAGCGCCGTGCTGGCGGATGCAGTCATCCACTCCCTGCACAATATCAGCAAAAAAGCTGTTGGATATTTCTGGAATAATCAGTCCCAACGTAATTGGTTTTTGAAGAGGGGGCCGAGGTTGTCTGGACTTTGGTTCATACCCAAGCTGCTCTGCAGCCGCGAAAATCCTCTCCTGACTTTCCGGAGAAATACGGCTTGGTTTTTGATTTAGCACCAGAGAAACGCTGGAAACAGAAAGACCGACTTTTTCTGCCACATCCTTTAGTGTTGCGTTCCGACCCATAATCCTTCACCTCACTAATAGTAAATTTGCATTTTTATTATACCTCGAAAGTATAGTAGTGGCAAGATGAAAGAGATAAAATTTGATAAAATTTATCAATACTATTTTACCTAATTTTTTCGAAATAATTGTGTAAACAGTAGAAATAAAACTGATAAAGAAAAAAATATTGACAAAATAAGGAGACTCATCTATAACAGAAACAAAGAGAACCTAAAAGAACTTTGATAAAAGAGGTAAAATTCTTATGTACCATAGTGGCGTTTTAAATGGAGAAATTAACCGCATCCTTGGCAACCTACGGCATACAGACCGCATCTGCATTGCTGACTGCGGGCTGCCGCTACCAGAGGGGATGGAGGTAGTGGACCTCTGCGTGCGGTTGGGACAGCCTGCTTTTTTAGATGTGCTGAAGGAGATCACAGAGCATTTCGACGTGGAAAAAGTTGTCCTAGCTGGCGAAATTGAAGAAAAGAATCCCGTTCTTTACAACGCACTGCAAGAGCAATTTGCAGGTGTCTTTACGGAGTTTGTCCCTCATGAAGAATTTAAGCGGATGACCGGTTCCTGCGCGGCTATCATCCGGACAGGAGAGAACCACCCCTACGCCAATATCATTTTGCAGTCATCCTGTATTTTTTAGTTCGTGATACGCCAAAAGCGTAACCGGAAAATAAAGATTTTTGGAGGTAAGGAAATGAAAACGAGAAAGACCTTATCATTGGTACTAGCAATTGCCATGTCTATGGCGCTTCTTACAGGCTGCGGCGGATCCGACAAGTCAGTGGAGGGAAATAAGGAGTCAGGCGAGAAGGAAAAGCTGGTGGTGGCCAACTGGCAGTCCTATGCAACCGATGCGGATTATGGTGCGGCTTCCTTTGCGGAACAATATAACTGTGAGGTGGAGCATTACTTTATCAGCTCTATCCCAGAGCTACTGTCCGTTCTGGAAAACGGCGGTACCGGTAAAATTGATGTGGTCTGCATCAATCCACTGTATCTACAGCAGTATTTGAATGCCGGCGTGTTGGAGACCATTGATACCAGCAAGCTGGAGAACTATAAAAACCTGCGGAAGGACTTCTGCAGCATTGATGAAGTAAAGGACAGCAGTGGCAACATCATCGGTGTCCCCTGGGTCTGGGGTACCACCTCGTTGTTCTACAATGCAGATGTGATTACCGACGAAATTACCAGCTGGTCCTCCCTGTGGGATTCTAAGTATGCTGGAATGGTGACACTGGAAAACGAATATGACGCGGCCATCCGAACTGCTGCTATGTATGCCGACCAGAATCCTCGGAATCCCGATATGGACACCGTGGAGAAGGCTCTAGTGGATCTGAAGAGCAACGTGAAGACCTATTGGACCAGCCATGATGATTTTGTGAAGGCCTATACCTCCGGTGAAGTCGTCATCGGCAATGTTTGGGGCTCTATTGCTACAGAGCTGAAGAACGAGGGCTATAATATCCAGTATATTCACCCCGAAGAGGGCACGGTTGGCTGGTGCGACTACTGGTGCATTGTCAAGAATACAGAGCATCAGGATCTGGCCATGAAGTGGATCGACTACTGCACTGGTGAATATTTCCAAAACTGCATGGCAACAGCCAGTAGCCAAGCCTATTCTCCCGTCAACACCGTCGTAACAGACCAGCTGAGCGATGAAACCCGTCAGTCCCTGTGGCTGTATCCAGAGGCACCCTCCAATGTCAACTTGGCTCTGCCCCTGACGGATGAGCAGCTGACAAACTGGACCACTCTTTGGGACGAAGTAAAAGCTGCCAATTGATGTATAACCGGGCGGTGAACTAATCACAGATTCGGAGATTAGTCCACTCCGTTTTATTCCCTCTCTGGAAAGGACGGTACCCTATGAATGCGAAACACCCCCGAAAACTGGTGCGCCATCTGATCTGGCCCTCGGCTGTGATTTTGCTGGCTATGAGTCTGGTGCCTCTGTGTATGCTGGTGTTTTTCAGCTTTGCAGATGGTAATGTCTCCACCCTGAACGGTATTGCGGGTTATACCATTGACAATATTGTCAATGCGGTGACCTCGGCAACCGTAGGCCGGCTGATGCTGCGGTCCTTCTGGATTGCGGTTCTAGTGACGGTCATCTGCATTGTTATCGCCTATCCTGCTGCTTGGGCCATTGCTAAGGTAGTGCCGGAAAAATACCGCAGTACCTTGATTATGATTTCTATTGTTCCTGCCTTCACCTCCCAACTGCTGCTGATCTATTCTATCATGACGCTGATGCAGTCCAACGGTCTGATAATGACACCGCTGCTGAAATTGGGCATTCTTCCTGCTGGAACATCTATTCTATATACCAATCAGGCGGTCATTATCGTTTTGGTATACGAATATCTGCCCTATATGATTTTGAGTTTGTATTCCTGCTTGGAGAAAATCGACGTGAATGTCATTGCTGCTTCCCATACTTTGGGTGCAAATCGATTTCAGACTTTCGTCAATGTGGTTCTTCCGCAGAGCTTTTCTGGTCTGATGACCGGTATTCTGATTGTACTGATCCCTGTGGCTGGCAGCTTTGTGGAACCCAACATCGCAGGAGGTCCTTACAGCATGATGATCGGCAGTCTAATTGACTCCCAGTTTACAACAGCTATGAATATGGGCTATGGTGCAGCGCTGTCCCTACTGTTTCTGCTAATTATGTCGCTGACTTTGGCGGTCATTAAGCTGGTGATGAAGATTGCCGATAGGCGGATAGGAGGCTGAACTCATGAAAAAACGAAAAAAAGGAGCCCGGGGCTTCAATAGCGTGATGATAGTCTGGCTCTGCGCGACGCTCTTCATTCTGCTGTTCCCCATCTTTGCCATCATTCTCATGTCCTTTAACACCTCCAAATACGGCGCGCTCCCCTTTGAATTTACGCTAAAATGGTATAAGCAGCTTTTTCAGTCCGCGGATTTGCTCTCCGCCACCGGATACTCGCTGTGGTTCAGTATTCTGGTAAGCACCAGTGCTGCAGTGCTGGGTATCATGGCCTCCATGGCCCTGCGGCGTATGTCCCGGAAGTGGAACAAGGCTTTTCCTACGCTTATGAATGTGCCGGTCATCATCCCTTGGCTGGTACAGGCAGTGGCTTTATTGTTGCTGTTCAACTTGCTGGGTATCGGCAAGTCCTTTGCAAGTTTGTACTTCGGCTGTCTGGTGGCAGTCATGCCGCATTCCTTCCTGATCACTTACTCCCGCATTATGACCATGGATAAATATCCGGAAGAGGCGGGGCGAACCTTGGGAGCTACCTCCATGCGGATTTTTTTGGATATTACGCTCCCAATGGTATTTCCCGCAGTACTGTCCGGTTGGCTGATGTCCTTCGTATTATGCTTTAACTGCTTCTCAATTCAGTATTATCTGGCACCCTTCGGAACCTATACGCTACCCATGCTGATTTACACCATGATCCGGGCTGGCTATAATCCGGACATCAACGCCATTGCCACCATCCTAACCATTGTAATCGCCATTGTGATCTTCATCATGAACAAGATAGGATTTGATGTCGGACAGTTGGTGGGTCAAGGACATAAGGAGAAATAATCATGTCAGAGATTAAGATACAGAACATTTCCAAATCCTTCGGAAGCGCCTGTGTGCTGAACGACATTTCCTTTGAGGTGAAAAACGGCCACTTGCTGTCCCTGCTGGGCCCCTCAGGCTGTGGTAAAACCACACTGCTTCGCATTATCGCCGGGCTGGAATACGCAGATGAGGGCAGTGTGTTTGTGGGAGAACGGGATCTGACTCCGGTGCCCGTGGAAAAGCGAAACATCGGCGTGGTATTTCAGAACTACGCCTTGATTCCCCACATGACGGTGTTTAACAACATTGCCTACGGCCTGAAGATTCGAAAGGTAAAACCGGACATCATCCGGAAGAAGGTTCAGGAGTATATTTCTTTGGTAGGGCTGGAAGGCATGACGGACCGTAAGGTGACACAACTCTCCGGTGGTCAGCAGCAGAGGGTAGCTCTGGCTCGCGCGCTAATCATTGAGCCCGATATTCTTTTACTGGACGAGCCCCTCTCCGCTCTGGACCGTAAAATCCGTGCAGAAATGCAGTATGAGATCCGCAGGATTCAGCAGCAGGTCGGCATTACCACGGTTTTTGTGACCCATGATCAGGAGGAAGCCCTGACTATGTCCGATGAGATCCTTTTGATGCACAATGGCAGAATTGAGCAACTCTCCACTCCCAAGGACATCTATAACCATCCTGTGTCTCTCTACGCCTCCGATTTCTTAGGGAAGGCCAACACTCTGGTTGGAATTCTGGAATTCCGGGACAACGGCTGGTTTGTCTCGGGAGATGGGTGGAGCTTTCAAGTTTGTCCCCAGGAGGGCTTTACTGCAGGGGAACAGGTTTATCTGGCTATCCGCGGCGAACAGGTGGCTATATCCTCGGAACCGACGGACAACAGCGCAGCCTGCACCATTAAAAATATTATCTTTACTGGAGAAATCTGCCGCCTTATG
This sequence comes from Dysosmobacter sp., assembly GCA_026169195.1. Lineage (GTDB taxonomy): Bacteria > Bacillota > Clostridia > Oscillospirales > Oscillospiraceae > Oscillibacter. The sequence continues at coordinate 22,352 of JAPFEH010000079.1, forward strand.
GTAGACTTGCAGGGAACAGCTATGACCGTTTCTTGCATCAATGTTCTGGCGGATTGTTTCCAGATCGGACAGACCATTCACATCAGAGTGGATCCCAACATCACGCATTACTTTAAAACTTCTTGAGGATTGGAGGCGATTCCTTGGTTACAACGGAACGGTATTGGAATACCTGGCATCCTGAATCCTGCTCTCGTATGGAGCACCTTCCCACGGGGTTTAGTATTATCCCCGGCGCCTTTTCCGAGGCAGAATCCACATACAGCCAGTTCCCCTTTGACAAAAACATGCGCTTATATGAGCACGAGATGCGGGGACGCTATTGTCGTCTGCGGGGCGTCCACGCACAGGCGGAGTTTGAGATTGAATACCTTAAGGCGGACCCCTGGACAGTCCTGCTTCGCATGACGGAGATAAAACCTCCGCGGGAATGGGGTATTCGCTACCATATGCTGGTTTCTCTGGGGTTTGAGGATACAAATGGACAGATGTATGTCGATTTAGATGGCAATGTCTACGGTAAAGTGGACAATTATAGCATTGCCATCTGCTATGCTGGGGAGCCGCCTTATGATACAGTACTGGCCCCTACTTCTGATGCAGTGGGTCTGGCAATGGCGGACAAGGGTTTTAAGTCCACCATTTCAGCAGAGGAGCAAGCCCCTAGTTGGGTTACCTGTCGGTATGTTTTGGAGCAGTCACACCAGATCTGTCTGGCAGTCTCGATTGCCCATGATGACCATACTGCCGCAGTGCGGGCGAAACAGGCCACCCGCATCTTTGAAGACTGGGACGCCCGGAAGGCCGAATCTTTGCGGGAATACCCCACCAGCAGAGACGCTTGCTACAGCAGAATGACGGAGGCCGTCAATGAGGTAATGGCTTGGAATGCCATGTATTCTAAGGAGATTCATCGCGCCTATCACTCTATTGCCAAGACATGGAATCGGAATTTTGGCGGTTGGTATCTCTTTTTCTCTGATAGTTGTTATCAGATTCTGCTGGCAACTGCCTCCGGTGATGTGGAGATGGCGGAGCAGAATCTGGATTACGCCCTTTTTGCCGCCACGGCAGATGGTAATTTTGCTGGTATGCTTTCTCCATATCAGAAGTGGGTGGACCGCACGCAACCTCCAGTATTGGCTTTCTGCCTGTGGATGCACTACCTTTGGTCCGGAGATCTTCACGCTGTTGAGCGGGCCTATCCAATTTTGCGACGGTCCCAAGATTGGTATCTCTCCTGTCGCTGCGATGATGAAGCTAACCTAATCCGTCTAGGCACCTCATTCACAGGAGATGGTTCCTACCGTGGGACTAAGCTGGCAGCAAAAAATGAAGCTGCCATGGACAACAGTCCTATGTATGACGATGCTTCCTTTGATCGAAAAACAGGTCTACTGCAAATGTACGATGTGGGCATCAGTAGCCAGTTAACACTGGATATCGAGTGTACGGCGCAGATGGCGGAGTTGCTAGGTAGAGAAGAGGAAGCCGCCGAGCTGAGGGAGACCGTCGCGAAACTGAGGCAGGATATCAATTGTCACCTGTGGAACGAAGCGGACGGTATTTATGCCAATCGGCATCTGGACGGCAACTTCGGGCTCACCAGCCCCACTAGTTTTTATCCGCTAGTTGCGGGCGTTCCTGACGAAGCTCAACTGGAAGCCTCCATTGGTCACATCTTCGACCCAACGGAGTTCTTCACGGAGTGTCCGTTGATCGCCATCAATGCCAAAGATCCCTCCGCACAGGAAAACTGCTATTGGCGGGGGCGGACTTGGGCGCCCCAGTCCTTCTGGACCTATTTGGGGCTGCGCCGTTTCGGCAAGGAAAAGGAGGCCCATAAGCTGGCCAGCCGGGCGGTTCGATACTTTGAAAAGCACTGGACGGATGAGCGCAGAAGCTTTGAAAACTATAATCCATTTACAGGTGAGGGAGTGGACACGGTAGACTCTCAGCTATTTTACAGCTGGACCGCACTCCTGCCGCTGATTTGGAGCCTAGAGCAGTTCGGAGTGACCCCGTGGGACGGTTTTTACTTTGGTATGCACGATGGGAGCGCGTTTACTCAGCGGAACCGCTACTATCAGGGACGTCTTTACGATGCTACCTGCGATGGTGCCATCACCACATTAAGTCGATCCAACCATGTGATTTTTCGCTCAGATATTCCAGCCCGGTTCCGCCATTTTATATATGACATGCATAACTGTAGTGTGACCGTAACGGCTTCTCGGAAGGGGTGGGTGGAATTTCCCGGTGTGATGCCGCGGCAGTTATTAGTAAATGGTAAGTCTATTACCCCTACGGAAATTATTCATATATCTGCTGGAGTTTCGACGATCCAGTTGATCCTTTAAAAAACACGCATTGCGAATTTTATAGATACAGATTATGGATAAAGTAGAGAATATATGCTGATAGCAGGAGTATATGTCGAAATGGTATGTACCTGTGAGCCAGTTAATAACAGCAGCAATTATCAAACTAAATGCAACAGGAATTGAGTTCAAAGTGCCATAACTCCTGAGCAGAATGGAAGTTCAGAATTTTACGAAACCTGACGTTTATGAACGTCAGGTTTCGTTTTAGTATAGCGGGAGCAACACGAGAAGGTTTCTGCCCTTGGGATAAAACTCCCGAAGCGGGCCGTTCCAATTCTCGTTTGTACCTTTACTCTATAACAATTGCAGAAATTATGTCTTGAGTGTGCAGGAAGTCACAGTAGATAATTCTGATATCAAGGTTGATAACGTAGGATATGTTGGGGTTTTGGCTCAGGAAGTCGAGTTGGTCAACGGTGCAAATGTTTCTGTAACCAATAGCGGCGATGTATTACCGTTAATTTCTGAGTGGGTACCGAACGGGAAGCAATATGAAAATGCTGTGGAGATGAAAAAGGACGGTTCCCTGTCGGTGGATAAAACATCTTCTGTAGAGCTGACTTGCAACCATTCCAATAGCATTTTGATTGCGAATGGTTCTTTGAAAAATGAGGGTACCATCAACGGCGATGTCATTGCTACGATTCTGGCTGGTACCATGGCGACACTAAGATCGCGGCGAACAGCACATTTGGGGAAGATACGACTGTCACAGCACGGTGGAGCTATAATGGAGATTCTTCCTCCGGCGTGATGGTGGAGGCCACCTTTATTGTTGAGAAGGAAAAGACGCCGCCCTTTGCGGACATTCCCGAAGATTTCTGGGCCGTGAAGGAGATCACGTGGGCTCACGGCAAAGGTTACATGAATGGCGTCAGCGCCGAGCGGTTTGCCCTCGGCCGCACCGGTTGGAAAAATGAGTGTCATTCGGTACTTATTTTGATTTCATAACAAAACATAAGGTCACATTGGCTGCATTTTAACAAGCTGGTAACAGAACGCTTCAAAGGCTTGATTTCATTGGGGTTTCACGTTAGATTGAACCTGCAAAGCGGGAAACACAATGGGGATGCCGGCATAGAAACAGGAACGGCTAGCCACTGTCTGTGGGCCGGGATCTCCGGCAGGGACCTGCTTTGACAACGCAGGCGGACGCATCCGCCAAATTCAAAAGGAGGAAACCCGAATGAAGAAGTTCCTTTCTCTGGTACTGGCTCTGGTAATGACCATGTCTCTGGTCACTGTCAGCGCCGGCGCCAAGGGCTTCACGGATGACAGCAAGATCCAGTACAAAGAAGCTGTCGACGTGATGTCCGCAGCGAAGGTTGTCGACGGTTATTCCGAAGGCGACTTCCGTCCCGACGCCACCCTGACCCGTGGCGCCGCCGCCAAGATCATCTGCAACCTGATCCTTGGCCCCACCACCGCAGCTGAGCTGCACGCAGACACCGCTCCCTTCAAGGACGTGCCTGTGAACCACACCTTTGCCGGTTACATTGCGTTCTGCGCGAAGGAAGGCATCATCAGCGGTTACGCTGACGGCGCATTCCGTCCCGCCGCAACCCTGACCAGCTATGCGTTCATGAAGATGCTGCTGGGCGCTCTGGGCTATGACGCCGAGGTCGAGCAGTATGTGGGCGGCAACTGGTCCATCAACGTTGCCAAGCGCGCTCTGAACATCGGTCTGGACGACGGCCTGAAGGGCGACTTCAACGGCATCAAGTCCGTGACCCGTGAAGAGGCCTGCCTGTACGCTCTGAACACCCTGACCGCCGACATGGTGGAGTATGACTCCCGCACCAACATCAACGTTGGCGGCGCCGAGGTCGTCATCGCCGGTTCCGAGGCCAAGGTCATGGAGAACAAGGGTAAGACCGACGGCAAGGTGTTCGAGAAGGACGGCGAGATGCAGTTCGCCGAGATGTACTTCGACAACCTGAGCGTCACCAAGGGCACCGACGATTTCGCCCGTCCCGCCAACGTGTGGAAGAACAAGGCTGAAAAGATCGGCACCTATGCCGACGAGGCCGATGCTACTTACACCGCCAAGGTTGAGGCCGGCGACATCTACAAGGATCTGGATCTGGGCTCCACCGTGGACAAGAAGGACGTCACCGTCTATGTCAACGGCGTGGAGGACGAAGATCTGGCTGTTGCCATCAAGAAGGGCAGCGACGACAAGGTTGCCAATTCTGCCAACGGCGTGCTGACCGAGGTCTTCTACAACGATGATGACGACACCGTCGTGATTACCCGCGTGGACACCTATGTGGGCACCATCGCCAAGACCGTGGCTGCCAAGGGCGGCAAGGATGCCTATGTGGTGGTCTCCCCCGAGAACCCCGCTCCTATCGGCGGCAACGAGAACTTCGAGACCAACGAGGAGTTCGAGGATGACGCTTATGTCCTGTACACCTACTCCGAGTCTGCGGACGAGATCAAGTCCGTGAAGGTTGCCGAGAAGGTGGAGGGCACTGTCACCCGCGCTGAGAACGCTGACACCAACAACGCTGACAAGAAGTCTCTGACCATCGACGGCACCAAGTACAACGCTTCTGCCCAGATCGCTGGCGAGACCCTGAGCGATGTTTCCGTCAAGAACGACTACACCATCTATCTGGATTCCTACGGCTACATGATCTATGTTGAGGAAGTTGAGGAGATCGGCGATTACGCTCTGATCCTGAACATCAACAACAGCAGCGATTGGGACCGCGGTGAGCGCGCCGAGCTGGTCTTCACCGACGGCACCACCAAGGTAGTCGATCTGGCCAAGGACTACTACAAGGATGGAATGCGTGAGAACGACATCGTCACCTACAAGGTGGACGAGGACGGCGACTACACCCTGAAGGCTCTGTCCGGTGACGTTTATGATGCTGATGCGGACGGCAACTTCAGCCTGAAGAATGACCGTGCCGGCATCACCGGTCTGACTGCTGGTACCAAGAACGCCAACAGCGCTACCGTGTTCGTTGTCCGTGACCCCGATGATGCGGATGACTGGACTGCTTATACCGGCATCAAGAACGCTCCCACCATCAAGGGTCATACGGATTCCGACAAGGAAATTGATGTTGCTTACTATGCTAAGGGCGACAGCAGCATGATCAAGGTCATGTTCATCCTGACCAGCCCCAACACCAACATTGAGGATGACGGCAGAGAGAGCCTGTTTATCGCAGGCGGTTCTGTCTCCAACCTGATCCACGACGCTGACGGCGACTACTTCGAGTTCAACGCTGTTGTGGACGGTGAGCTCAAGACCGTGAAGGTTGCTGACAACGTGAAGCTGAACGGCAGCTCCATGGGTGACTCTGACGATGTCAAGAATGGCGTCAACGGCCTGTACAAGAGCTACTCTGTGGATAAGCACGGCATCATCACCAACCTGAAGACTTATGCCAGCTACACTGACGGCGAGAACACTCAGGTTTTGACCGGTACTGGTATCGATAAGGTCTCCAAGGAGTACACTGTCATCCTGAACACCGCTGGTACCAAGCACACCATCACTGTGGACGACGATGCCAAGATCTATTATGTCAACGACGATGACGAGATCTCTGAGTCTTCCTACAAGGCCATCTCCGTGGATGAGGACGACAAGATCTACGCTGTGGTCGAGGACTTCATGGTCCAGACTCTGGTGATCGAGGAAGTCAACTCCAAGGACGACGTGCAGGCTCCTACCACTCTGACTGTGGATGCCAGCAACAAGACTCCCGTTGTTGGTGAGACCGTGAAGCTGACCTCTGAAATCGTTCTGAACGACAAGAAGAACGACGAGATCGTTGGCTATCAGTGGTACAAGGACGGCAACAAGGTCAAGGGCGCTACCGAGGCTACCTACAGCTTCACCGCCGGCTCTGAGACCGACGGCACCTACACCCTGAAGGTCACCGTGTTCAACGACAAGGTTGACGGCAAGGATGAGGCTACCTTCCAGAGCACCAACAATGTTGTTGTGGCCTCCACCGCTGCTCCTGAGGCTCCCATGACTGTCACTGTGAAGACCTACCTGCGTGACGCTGGCGGCAACATCCCTCTGGATGAGACCGCTCAGACCATTAAGGAAGATACCACGATTGAGGCTCCCGAGTATGCCGAGTACACGGTGACTGGCGCTTCCAGCAAGAATGTGACTTTCGTCGCTGGCGGCAATGCTGTTGTGACTTTCGTGTACAATGCAAAGGCTGTCTCCAAGATCGAGGTTACCACTGCTCCTACCAGCACGGAAGTGAACAATGGCGGCGATTTTGACCCCGCTGGTATGGTAGTTACCGCTACCTATGACAATGGCACTACTGCCGATGTTACTGGCAAGGTTGTTCTGAGCAACAACACCAATCTGACTCAGGCTGGCGATGTTACCATCACCTACACTGAGAACGGCAAGAGCGTGACTACCACTGTTGCTGTTACTGTGAAGTAATCAGATCCCATCAAAACACACCCGTGTTGCGATAACGAAAGCCCCGCTCCGATTGGAGCGGGGCTTTTCCCTGTCTGTGTTCACTTTTCTCCCCAGATGTCACAGGTGGTCCCTGCCAGAACCGTGGTGTTGCTGTTGTGCAGGTGGACCGAGCGCAGCCCCTGAAAGCTGGAGGTGCTGTCGGCAATGCCGGAGTTGCCGGGCGACATATAGATAAGACACACCGCGTTGCGGCTGTCGTACAGGGGGTAGAGCATGATGTGGATCAGGTTGCGCTGCCCCTCCTTGCCGGGGGGCGTGTCGTTGGAGTACAGATACCCGCAGTTGGCGCCTCCCACTTCCACCCCCACGTTATAGGTATCCGCCAGATATACATCCAGCGACAGGTGCACCGCCTTCCACTGGTTCCAGTCGATCTCCCCCAGATCCAGATAGACGCTGGAGCCGGAGGTCTGCAGCGTCACCGTGCGGAGAAACTGCAATCCCGCCTTGGGCGTCAGGGCGTCCACCTGCGTTTTCAGTGCGGCGTCTGCCGCCTCCCGCGCCGCCTGCTCCGCCCGATCGGCGTTCTGACGGTCACGGGCTTCCGTCTGGTCTGCCGTCTGCCGCGCTGTTCGCTCCGCCGCCAGAGCGGTGTCCGTTTTCAGGTTGTCCGCGTTGAAGTCCTCCATCTGGATGCGGTCTGTTTTTTCCCATTGGTTCAGCTGGAAATTGGATGTCTGCTTCATAAGCCCCTCCCTGTTTGTTTGAAAGTGTTCAAAATGTGATGCATGGTTGTAACAAAGAGGGGCGCCGCGCGGGCAACGTTGCACGGCGGTGTGCAACAAGCGGCAAAAGAGACCGGAGAACCGCCGCCTGCGCCGCGTTTCTCCGGTCTTCCCTTGATTCAATCTTCGATCCGCACTTCCGGAATCTCCACCTCCGACATCAGCTCCCGATTGATGACCGTCAGCATTTCCTCCAGCCGGCGGCAGTCCTCCGGACTGAACCGGCGGGTGATGCGGTCCATGACCTCCACCATGTAGGAGGTGCTGATGTTGTAGTAGTCAATGTATTTCTGAGTCACTTCCAGATGGTATTCCCGCCGGTCTGCGGCAGACTGCACCTTGCGGATGTACCCTTTTTTCACCAGACTGTTCACCTTGTAGGCCGCGTTGGGCGGCGAGATGCACATGAAGGTGGCAAATTCGTTGATCGTGGGCTTCCCCAGCGCCTGAATGGTTTCCATGCAGAAGGTTTCCACCGTGGTCAGGCTGGCCTCCCGCGTCTGGAACCGCTGGAAGATCTCTTTATAAAAATGCAGCTTGAATTTTGTATACACCGTGAAAAAGGCATTTTTCAGCATCGTGCTCCGCTCCCCTGCTTCCTTTTTTTCCAGTATAGCAAATTTTTGCGGAGCCGGCAAGGCGCTGCGTCAGGGTTCCGGCGCTTGCAGGGCGAAGAGCAGCTCCGCCGTGCAGGCGACCTCCCCGTCCACTCGGGCAATGCAGTCGCCGAAGCCCACAGGGCCCCGCTGGCGGGTCAGGGTGCACTCCAGCTCCAGTACGTCGCCGGGGACCACCTTCCGCTTGAAGCGGGCGTTTTTGACCCCGCCAAACAGCGCCAGCCTGCCCCGGTTCTCCGGAACCGACAGCAGTGCCACCGCGCCCACCTGCGCCAGCGCCTCCAGAATCAGCACACCGGGCATGACGTGTTCCTGCGGGAAATGACCGCAGAAAAACTGCTCGTTCACGCTGACGCATTTGCGGCCCTTGGCCCACTGGCCGGGAACGTAATCGGTGATCCGGTCCACCAGCGCGAAGGGATAGCGGTGGGGCAGCAGCTCCGCGATTTGATTGGAATTCAGCTCCATGTCAGTCGTCCTCCCATTTTTTCAGCAAAAGGCTGGCGTTGTGACCGCCGAAGCCCAGAGAATTGGATAAGGCGCAGCGCAGCGCGGCGGCGCGGCCTGCGTTGGGGACCACGTCCAGATCGCACTGGGGGTCGGGAACTTCGTAGTGGATGGTGGCGGGGACAAAGCCGTCCCGCAGCGCCAGCGCCGTAAAGACCGCTTCCACCGCGCCGGCGGCGCCCAGCATATGGCCGGTCATGGATTTGGTGGAGCTGACCATCAGAGCATCGGCGTGCGCGCCGAAAACCGTGCGGATGGCGGCGGTCTCCCCTGCGTCATTGAGGGGCGTGGAGGTGCCGTGGGCGTTGATGTAATCCACCGATTCGGGGGCCATGCCGCCGTCCGCCAGCGCCAGCGCCATGGC
>JAPFEH010000011.1 GCA_026169195.1 Dysosmobacter sp.
CAACAGATAGGTTTGTCCCATCTACCATCAGGCCGATCAAAGACCCAAAGCCCATGGAAAATGCAATGGGAACACCTGCGAACAAAAGGATGAAGAAGATTACAAAAGCAGTAACGAACATCGTCATTTGGCCATATCCTCCTCTTCCTTTTTCTTTTTCATAGTGCTGAAGTAATACTCAATTTGTGCAACAACCATCAGTAAGCAACCAATTGGAATAGCCATATTCATTAGTCCCATATTAACACGTGTCATTGTAGACAACTGAACACGGTTAGCCCAAGCCGCCTGAGATCCAAGCACCGCCATGGCAACTAGAAACACAATACAGACAATGTTGACAAAAGTAAACAAAATTTTGTAGGTCTTTCCATGAACGCCTTCCAACATTAAATCAAAAGTAATGTTGGCTCCCTTGCGAACAGTGATAGCGCCGCCCAAATAAGTAACCCACACAAACACAAACTTGGAGACCTCATCGATCCATGTCTGAGACATGTGGAACATCCGAGTGAAGACTTGAACCAACACCAATGTTACCAAAACTGCAAACAGGATTGCAACGATAGCATCCGTAATTTTTCGAAGAATTTCAAGAGCTTTCATAGACTCATCCTATTCTTTATGTATAAATCGCCTATAAGAAACATCTGCAGAAGTTAAGCCAAAGCTTGAATAGCAGTATACATGTCCTCCAAACCGTTATCAGCCACAAACTTTTCCAAAGCGGGAGCGCAGGCCGCAATCAGAGGAGCCTTATCAATCTCGTTGAAGGTGACTCCCCCCTCGGACATAGCCTCCTTGACACTGGCTTCAATGTCCAGATACAGATCATAGAAGAAGTCCATAGCCTCAGCTGCGGCCTCATCAACAGCCACCTGCTGTTCAGCGGTCAGTCCCTGATAGACAGAATCACTCATGCAGAAAGCGGTAAAAGTCATGACATGCTCGGTTAGATTATAAACGTTAGCAACCTCATAGAACTTCATCTGAGAAATGTACTCCATATTGCCTTCCAGTCCGTTAGTGACTCCCGTCTGAACTGCTGTATAGGCCTCACCAGAAGGAATTGCTACAGGAGTGGCACCCAAAGCAGAAAAACAAGCCTCAATAGACGGGTTCTCAGGAATACGGACCTTGACCCCCTTGAAGTCATCCAGAGAGTTGATGGTCTTGTCTTTCAGCAGAGTACTGCGGAAAGCAATAGCCTGTAGACTAATGGGATGGATGCCCGTAGTCTCAGTGACCATATCCATGAAACCCATGCCGATATCACCACTAACAGCTTCAATAGCCTGTTCCTTAGTGGCAAACAAATATGGCATATCCAGAATGCCAGCAGCAGGATTATAGTTAGCCAGAGTACCAGTGTCAATAATGGTCATATCTACAGTACCAGCTTTTAGAGATTCGCAGTTTTCTGTCTGACTACCAAGCTGTCCATCTGTATAGAACTCCACGTCCAAAGTTCCGCCAGACTTTTCCACCAGTAACTCCTTGAATTTCTGAGCCATCTGCATAGTAGGCAAAGATAAGGTGGCACGGCTCCGATGGGCAAATGATAACTTTTTGATAACTGTTCCGTCTTTGGATAGCTTTTCCCTCTTGGTTACGGTGTTGTTCGTTGCGAAAGGGGCTGATACCATGCCAAAAAGGCGAGCAAACGGCGAGGGAAATATCCGAAAAAGAAAGGACGGCCGATGGGAGGGCCGCTACACCGCAGGCTATGACCCGGAGAGCGGAAAGCGCATCATCAAGAACGTACTGGGCAAGACGCAGGCCGAGGTCAAGGAGAAACTCAAAGCCGCGATCAGCGAAAGTCAGCGGCTGGACGTATCCAAAGCCGGGACTTACACAGTGGCATCGTGGGTGCGGACGTGGTACGAGGTCTATGCTGAACCTCGCATTCGTCCCAACACAAAAGCGTACTACACCAACTACATTGAGAACCACATCATCCCCGGAATCGGCAGCATCCCGCTGGACAAGCTGACCACCATTCAGATCCAGCGGTTTTACAACAATCTCCAGAAAACCGGACGAGTTCAACGCAAAAACTTCCCACCACTGAAAGATGCCAGTCTCAGTCCCAGAGTGGTTCGCGGCGTCCACACGCTGCTGCGCAACTGCTTGGAGCAGGCGGTGTCCGAGCGACTGCTCCTCGCCAATCCCGCCCAGGGCTGCAAGCTGCCACAGCTTGAGAAACGGGAAATGAAGATCCTGCCGCAAGAGAAAATCGGAATGTACCTTGCGGAAGCGGAAAAAAGAGGATTGCTGGCCGCTTTCTATCTGGAACTGACCACCGGCCTGCGGAGAGGGGAGTTATTGGCCCTCCAATGGACGGACTTGGACGCTGAAAACCGGACACTCACCGTCACCAAGCAGGTAAACCGCATCAACGGGGAACTGGTGGTCAGTCCGCCGAAAACTCGCAACTCCGTGCGAACGCTGGCCCTTCCGCAGCAAGCGGTCGACCTGCTGATTGCCGAACACAAAAAGCACCCTCGCAATCCGTATCTGTTTCCATCGCCCAAGACCGGGACTATGTATGACCCGGACGCTTTCCGTCGAACCCATGATAAAATTCTGAAAGCTATCGGCGCGGAACACATCCGGTTTCACGATCTTCGCCACACCTTCGCCACACTGTCCCTGAAAAGCGGGGTGGACGTGAAAACGTTATCTGGGGCCTTGGGCCACTACTCGGCAGGGTTCACGCTGAACACCTATACTCACGCCACGGCGCAGATGAAACAGGGCGCGGCGGACACCATCGGCGGTGTCATCAGCCAGCAGATGCGCTGAAAAAAACAGGGCCAGACAGAAAAATTCCTGTCTGGCCCTGTCCGGTACTTTCCGCGCCTTTCCCCGTGTGGGTCAACGTGTGAGTCTTGAAGAAACGCCAAAAATTAAGTGCCACAAAAAGTTGCAGATTATAGAAGAAAATCACCGGAATCAAGCGATTCCGGTGATTTTTGGTGGAGACTACTGGACTCGAACCAGTGGCCTCATGCGTGTGAAGATTCGATAGGGCCGTCTTCTGCGGGATTTTGGGAGAATAAAGCGGGTTTGCCGCATGATTTCCTCACCCGCAGATACGCTTTTCTCCGTTGTTTCCGCCCCGGTTTTTCTGTTCGTGGGTCACGGTGTGGGTCAAAACGCGATCCTCGTTTTCTGTTCGCTGCGGGCAGAATGCCTTCATACAACAAAGCCGCTACAGCATTTTAGAAGCTTCATCTTTTGAGTTATAATACTTGTTTTTGCTCATTGCGAACCATTTTAATCTTATATTAAAAATTCGTTGGAAAAGTTTCTCAATCCCACAACAATTCTGCTTTCAAAATACCTACGCATCATAAGAATCTGTTGTGCGAAAGCAGGATTTTAATCCACAGCCTCTTTCTCAGTCATCACGATACTCTGAGGGTGAAACCCCTGTTCTTCGTTTAAAGATCGTGGAAAAATAGGTGGGGTTTTCATAGCCGCAGCGCAGGGCAACCTCATAGGTTTTGTAGTTTCCGCTTTTCAAGTATTCTTTTGCATGAGAAATGCGTACATTGGTCAGGTAGTTGATAAAAGAACTGCCGGTGTTCTGCTTGAATTGGGCACTAAAATAATTTGGAGAGATGCCCATTTCACTCGCCACTTGATCCAACGTCAGTCCGGAATCTGCGTAATGCGCCTCAATGTAGGCTTTTGCGCGTTCAGCCACGCTTTGGTTGGCATTGATATTTTTATCCAGAAAATCACAGATCCGCGCAACAAAACGGTACAATTCCTGCAGCATGTCATCCAGAGTTGTCCGTATCAGAATCTTGCGGTAGTCTTCCAGAGGATCGTCCAGAATCGTTTCAATCGGGCAATTGATATCTATCAGAAGTTTGACGATCTCACCATAAACCACGCTGACTAACATATGGGTATATAGATAGGAGTTGTGCCCGGTCTGTCGGATATCGTTCGCCAACAGTTCAAAGTCCTCGCGAATGGTTTTCTTATTAAAAGTAGAAATAGAGCGGATCACACAGCCTACATTCGGAATGTCCGGCAGCGGATTTGTGCCGCCGCTCTGCACTTCCTCCGGCTGAATATCTCGGTTGCTGCCCAGTTGGAACGCATACTCGCAGCCGCGGCGAACAAACTCATACGCCTCCTGACAGCAATCGACGCGGTCATAGAGCAGCGAGGTTACTGTTGTAAATTCTATAGCTGGCTCGACCATTCGGAGACGCCGGATATAAGAACGGACTCCAAAGCTTATTTCCTCTTTCCAGGCACCGGTAAAAAGCAGAAGATACCGCCCGCTGCTCTCCTCGACGGAGATCATACTGGTGTTTTCACCGACCTTAGCAATTAATTGCTCCAGTCTCTGCGTCATGCTGAAGATGGTTTCTTCATCCATGGCGGCAGTCAGGTTGTCAAAGTTGTCAATCTGCAGCAGTACCAGAATCATGGCCCGCGCACGAACAAGCCGCTCCGGCATCTGCTCCAAAAACTGCTGTCGGGGTGTGCGGCCCATCATGTAGCGTCTCAGTTGGCGCTGCAGCCGGAATTCGCCTGCCTGCTGGAGCTGTATGCGCATCTCCTTCACTTCATTTTGCTGATGCTTCTCGCTGTCTAACTCCTGCGTCAGCTTTCCGAGAGTCCGACACAGGCTTGTGACGTCAATGGGCTTTAAAACAAAGTCCGAAACGCCAAGCTGGATAGCCGACTGCGCATATGTAAATTCCCCATGGCCGGTAATAATTACCACGCGGCAAGATGGGTGATCCTCCCGAATTTTGCCGATCAGATCCAAACCGTCCAGATAGGGCATCCGAATATCTGTCAGAACAACATCGGGCTTTAGCTCTCGAATCTCTTTCAGAGCCTGTCTGCCGTCTTCCGCAGTCCCGATCAAGTTCATTCCAAGAGAATCCCATGGTATCGTCTCCGCCAGGCCCTCCCGAATCAGCTGCTCGTCATCCGCCAGATATACAGTATACACATTAAGCTCCTTTCAGTGTCTTTGGCAACACAATCCGCGCAGATGTACCCACGCCCTTTTCGCTGGTAAGTCTTAAACCATATTCCCGACCGGCCAGAATTTGGATTCGGTCATTGACATTCACCACGCCATAGCTGTTGGCCCGATTTTCTCCTTTATGCTCCATAGCCTTTCGGACAGACTCCAGTGTCTCCGCATCCATTCCTGCACCGTTATCCAGGACTTCGATTTCTATTCTGTCTCTATGCGAAAGTACCTGGATCATCAGGATACACTTTCGGTCGCACAGTTTAATGCCGTGATACAGCGCATTCTCCACCAACGGTTGCAGCATCAGCTTCGGGACAAAATAGTTTTCTGTTTCCGGATCTACATAAAAGGAATATTCGAATTGATTTTCATATCGTATTTTTTGGATCACGAGATAACTGCGAACATGCTCCAGCTCCTCTCGAACTGTAATAATGTCCCGACCTTTGGACAGTCCTATGCGGAAAAATGTGGTCAGAGCAGAAATCATCTCTGTTGCCTTTTCCGTGTTCCCTTTTCGCACCAGCCAATTGATGGAGTCCAGAGAATTATATAAAAAATGGGGATTGATCTGCGCTTGGAGGGCTTTGAATTCTGCTGTGCGCATCCGTTTTTGCTCGGTTTTTACGGTTTCCAGTAATTCACCGATTTTTTCGCTCATTTCCTGCGTATTTTCCGCCAAACTTCCAATTTCGTCAGAACGCATGGAAGGAAGAGGTTTGCCAAATTCTCCGTTCTCCATATCCTTGATATATGTTTGAATCCTACGGATAGGACGCAGTTCATAATCAGCCAAACTTCCCGAAACAAAAATTGTTAGCAAAAGCGTCATCAATACAGTTATGACAAAGAGTGTCAAAATTTCCTGGCTGTCGCCACGAAGGCTCTGCTTCATGACAACGCCAATCGCAGTCCACTCAGACAAGGAAAGCGGCACGTAAAAGATCACTCTGTCGTGTAAAGAAATGGTGGCTGCTTTTCGATCCGTCCGCCTTATCTGGTTAACAGCATCGCTCACTATTTCATCGGATGCGGCTGCTGGCAGCAAGGCGATATTTGAGCGTGCGGACATTAAGAAAATCGTTCCGCTCTCTCCGAGTTTCTTGTCAAAAATTTGCTTCAAATATGACTGCCGGACCTCAACTACCACGATTCCGCATGGTTGACCTGTGCTGCTCAAAGGCAGCAATCTGGCTGCACTCAAAACAGCATTTCCCATGTTGTCAGCAACCAGCGAACCTTCATCGGAAACAATCCACTGAATATCTTCATGGTTCCGGATTACTTCGTATTGCTCCATAGTCATTGGAAGCGCCTTGTGCTCGTCCCTCGCCGCATAATAACGCGATTTTGCAACGGTGAAATCATCAAGGCAGATATATACACCATCCAAGCCGGCATACATTCCGGCGATTTGCTTCAACCTTGCATCCAATTCCAGAATGACAGAGTCTTCAGCTTTTTCAGAATCCTGTAGTTTGGCCATAAGGATTTGAACGGTATGGTCTTCGGCCACTTGCTTGGCCGCCGACTGCATATCCAGCAACATCGCTTCCAGGTTTTCACCGGTCTTTCCTACAACTTCTTCCGCCAATGCCAAAGCACTGTCAGATATTCGAACATCGGAAGCTCGATAGATCAGGGTTCCTGCAACACTGATGGGAATCATCATCAGTAGCATAAAGTACAAAATCAATCGATGGTGGAGCGACTCGCTGAAAAAACGACGAATTCTCATAATCCGTTTCCTTCCCTCCACTGTGTTTGTGGTTGATATTATATCACTGGATTCTCTTAATTGAAAAGGGATATTATATCCATTTGCTCCCCTCTAAATTATAGTTGCTTTTCCGATACCACTGCCAACGCACGAAACCGACTCTTTTTTGAGTCGGTTTCGTGTAATCAAAAGAAAAACGAGGGTACTATCAGGATTTTTTATCTTTTATTGTAGAAAAGATGACCGCAGCAACGATAATAGTTCCTTTCAGCATCATCTGCGGATAGGAAGATACGTTCATCAGATCCAGCAGGTTATTGATGATGCCCAAGATGAACACACCAATGATAACTCCACTGATATTTCCCTTGCCTCCTGTGAAACTGGTTCCTCCGACAACCACAGCGGCAATACAGTCATTTGCCAGGTCTTCACCATTGGTTGGTGCGCCGACACCCAGTCGAGCCGTCAAGAGAATTCCGGCGATACCGGCACAGACCGCACAAAAAATGTACGGGGCAATTTTCCATTTAGACACATTGATTCCGGAAAGCTTGACAGCTTCTTCATTTCCGCCGATGGCGTAAATAATCCTGCCGAGGGAAGTTTTCTTCACGATAAACCAGACAATAACGATGCAGATGATCATGATAACGCTAAGGGTCGGAATGGCACCGAAAAGACGACCTTTACCGATGAAAGAAAACGTACCGGCACATTCTGCGTTCTTCCACGATATCGGAGCGGAATTTGTGTACCAGTAGGCAATGCCGCGTGCAAACTCCATCATTCCCAAGGTCACAATAAAGGGGGCCACACGGAGCTTTGCAACAATCAGGCCATTGACTGTTCCGAGAACGGCGCAGATCACCAGAGCTCCAAGGACTGCCACCAGGATATTGTTTGTCATCATCAGAAGCGATGCACAGAATACGCTGGATACAGCCATGACTGAGCCGATACTCAAATCAATGCCGCCGGACAGAATTGCCACAAACATGCCAAGAGCCGCTACCATATTGGAGGCCTGCTGAATAAAGAGGTTTTGCAAGTTCAGAGGAGTCAGGAATTTCGGTGTTAAAAGAGAACCGATCACAATCATGCACAGCAGTACACCAACGGGAATGGCTTGCTCCTTCAAATATCTTTTCAGATGGCTGCCAATGCCGCTTGAAGCATTTAATGTTTTGTTTCCCATTGCCTCTTCTCCTTAAACGTCCTTATACATATACTGCAGCATGAGCTTCGTATCCTTCATCTCTTCTGCATTCAATTCTCCAGTTACATGACCGCTCCGCATAACAATTGTTCGGTCGCAGGTTCCCTGGATTTCTTCTGTTTCCGAAGAAATCAAGATTATCGATTTTCCGTCTGCCCGCAGCTTTTCGAGCAAGCCATAGATTTCAGCCCGCGCGCCGACATCAATACCCTGTGTGGGTTCGTCAAATATCAGGATATTGGGCTGGGCGGTGAGTGCCTTTGCTATGACGATCTTTTGCTGATTACCGCCGCTAAGATCCTGAACAGGGCTTTCAATCGTGTCCATTTTTACTTTCAGCGCCCGTACCAGATTATCTATTGTCTCAGCTTCCTTCTTGGAATTCAAAATACCAAGTCTGTTTGTCACCGAGGAGAGTTTGGAAAGCGAGATGTTTTCACGGATTGGTCGACAGAGCACCATGGCTTGCGCTTTCCTGTCCTCCGGGGCGAGGAACAATCCGTGACGGACTGCATCTGTGGGATTTTTGATTTTGACAGGGACGCCATTGATTTTGATGGTTCCGCTCTTAAGCTTGTCGACGCCCATGATCGCTCTGGCCGTTTCCGTCCGACCGCTGTTTACAAGGCCGGCAATACCTAAAATTTCACCTTCACGCAGTTTGAAGGATACATCTTTGATGACGTCATTTGTCAGTCCCTCTACCTCAAGCACACACTGTTCACTGCGGATCTTCCCGCGTGTAACATACATGGCTCCCAAAGTTTTTCCCAGCATATGCGTAATCAGATCATCTTTAACCAGATTTTTGTTTTCCAACACAGTAATAACCACACCATCCCGCATAACGGTAATCCGGTCGCTGAGCTGAAAAATTTCATCCATACGGTGAGAGATATAAATGATGGTTACCTTTTCCTTTTTCAGAGAGGCAATAATGTCCATAAGGATATGTACCTCGCTGTCGGAGAGGACCGCTGTTGGCTCATCAAAGACAATCACTCGGGGCTTCCGATATAGCACGCGTGCAATGGAAATGAATTGCTTCATCGCGGCGCTCAGCGTTCCCACCTTTGCATTGGCGTCGATGGGGATGTGATAATGGTCCAGCAGTTCCTGAGTCTGCCGCATCATGGTTTTGAACTGTACAAGCCCGTGCTTGGAAAAGCTCTTGTCACCAAGACAGATGTTCTCCGTAACGGAAAGCTCATCCATCATTTCAAATTGCTGGTATACTTGGGCTATGCCGAGGTTCTTGGCAATCACGGTGTTGATTTTCCGCACTTCCTCGCCGTTGATTAAGATTGTTCCGGAATCTTTCGCATAAACGCCCGTGAGCACTTTCATCAATGTACTTTTTCCGGCGCCATTTTCGCCGACAAGGGCCATCGTCTCGCCGGCACGCACTGCAAAATCAATGTCCTTCAGCGCCTTGACCGCGCCGAATGATTTGCAGATGCCTTTCATCTCTATAATATTCGACATGATGTCCCCCTAATTTCCAGAATCAGCAACGGCGGAAAAATTTTCCGCCATTGCTGATTCTTTCAGTTGTAAAACTTAGAACGCAGAATTCGGATCGTAATAATCCTGAACGTTTTCGGGAGTGACCAAGGTGGGCTCCAGCTGCAAAGTCTTGGCGACAGGGATTGTACCGTCATTCAGATACCCCAGGATCACACGCACAGCAGCTTCGCCGACCTCGTAAGGAGAGTTCAGGCCCAGTGCCACAATAGGGCCGTTGTCCAGCATAATTTCATATGCGGCTTTAGAGCCGTCAACAGCACCCATGATCAGATTTTCAGCCAAGCCAAGCTGCTCAGCGGCAGAGGTAGCACCGACAATGTGGGCGTCGCAGGTACCGACAATGCACTTCAAATCGGGGTTGGCGGCCAGCATGTTCTGAGCAGTGGTCAAACCGGATTCTTCGGAATAAGCGCCAGCATACAGGAAGGTGCGTTCCTCGATTCTACCTTCCTTATCAACTTCGGCGATACCATCGCGAGCGCCCCGATTTCTTGCGGCGGCAATGGAGTTTCCGTCAGTGCCGCCAATCATACCGTAGGGGATGCTCTCCATGTCGGGATACATCTGCAACAGCCGGGTAGCCAGCTCCGTACCAACCATCTTACCCAGAGAATAGGCGTCGGTCACGCAGGCAGTCATGTAAGCGGCGCCGGCTTCAGGCGGGGTATCCACAGCAACAACAGGAATTCCAGCCGCGGCGCAGTCGTCAAGGGCGGAAGTCACCGTTTCTTGGGGGTTGGCGGGATTGATGATAATCGCATCCACACCCTGGGCAATAAAGGTATTGATCTGATCGACCTGCATGGCGGCATCATCGTTGCACTGGACCAGATTGACCGCTACACCGGCCTCCGTTAATTTTTCATTGACATGGTCATACAGAGCTTTGAACCAGCCTGTAGAAACGTCAGTCATTGCGACGCCGATGGTGTAGGACTCCTTTGCGGTGATTTCGGGCAGATCAGACAGTGCCACATATTTTGTATCGGCGCTGATGGAGTCGTACAGGTTCACCAGTTCGGAGGCGTCGGCCTCCGATGTTTTATCAGGAGGTGTGTCCGCTTCGGATTTGGAGCCGCCACAGCCTGTTAGAGCTACGATCAAAAGGATGCTCAAGGTCGCAGTGAAAAGCTTTCTCAGTTTCATAGTCGTTCTCCTATCTGTATTTTTTTGATGTAGGGTTATTCATCCCAAAATTGCAAAAGGACGAATGGGAGATCCTGAGCCGTTTTTGATTTTCAGAGGAATCGCCATGAAATAGCATCGCCTTGGCAGTTTCTCCAGATTCATCAGCATCTCCATGATGAAAATTTCATTCGGGAGAAAGCTGTTATGGTGCCCATAGGAAAAATACTCATATCCATCTTTCACCGGGGTATCGCAGGCAATGGTATCGGAACCAATCGCACGAATTTTCCGTTCAGCAAACAGTGCGCACACTTCTTCGGAAAGCCCAGGTTCATTCAGCGCATAATACTTCCACGTATTGTCCAATTTCCAATACTGCTGGTAGCCGAAATCTAAGAGGACAATGTCACCGGTGCCTGCTCGGTCGCCCATCTGATTTTCCAATTCCAGAATCTGCTCTTTGGTGATACGATCACCCGGCTGTGCATTCAAACGAAACATATCGTACTTGACAGCAGGCCCCATAACCATAGTTGGCCCATATTTATCTACCGTCTTATCCTGCATTTCCGGTAGAATATGTGCCGGGCAATCCACATGGGCTCCGGTGTGCTCTCCCATGACAAGGGTTTGGCAGTAGTATCCATCATGAGCATGGGTGATTGTTGGGTCAACAATAATCTGCGGATGTGTAGGCCACTTTGGCATATTATGTTCAATCGTTGGTGACAAATCAACAATTTCAGCTTCACCAATCAGCTGATTCAGCTGTTCCCAATTATGCAATGGAATCTCCTCCTTTGTTCGTTTGTGTCCGGTCAAAATCCTTAACTGCTGCCAGTTTAGCATATCTGTATTTCCCTGAAAATCAATATTTTTAAGGTTTAGATTCACTTTTTTATGATTGTAAAAAAGTGAAGAATGTCGGGGAAAAGTTGACACAGCTTGACCAAAAAGCGCAGAGCGTCTTTGGCGGATCATACAGAACACTGAGCGCAAAAAGGGCGCCGTCCTGAAAAGGGCGGCACCCAGAAGCCATATTTAGGCGTCAAAATCCAGAATTACCTTCAGCGCCTGCTTGCTGAGGGTCAGCTTGACAGCTTCATCGATTTTCTCATAGGGCAGGACGTGAGAATAGAAATCCTTTGGATTTACTTTCCCAGCCTCAATCAGGGCGATGGTTTCGTCCATGATGGCATACTCCCCATAGGGGAAATTCAGCATGTGCAGGGAAGTGTTGTCTTGAAGGCGGCTGGTGTCCACCAGCAGATCGTTGCTTCTCAGGACACCCATGGAGCCCACCTTTCCGCCGGGCTTTACATGGCGGCTGGCCTCGTAAATGATATCGGTAAAGCCCACGATGTCAATAGCCACGTCGAATTTCTTTCCGTTGAGTACTGCATCCACATCCTCTACAGAAGAGTTGATGGTGTGTTCCGTCTTGGCGATACGTTTGGACATCTCCAACCGCTCCTGGATCTTATCGATCTGCGTGACGTGGCCTCCCCTTAGACCGCAGAACAGCGACAGGGCCATACCCATAGGGCCGGAGCCGTAGATCAGGACCTCTGTTCCGTCAGTCACGCCAAAATTTTTAGCTGCGGAGTGACTTTCTGCCAGAGACAGCAGCACCCCTGCGTCAATATAGCTCATGGTATTGGGGAATTTATGCTGCTTGACCCACGGAAAGTCCTTTTCCGTGAAGCCGTCTTCCAGCATCGCCTGATTATCGCTGACCATGCCATATTCCGCCATGCTCCCGTGGGTCTTGGTATAGCCATTACCTACGTCCGGATAGAGATTGGGATGGATCCACCTCTCCCCCACATGAATGTGACGGACCTTTTTGCCAACAGCCACTATCTCACCGGCACCTTCGTGGCCAAGCACGGTGGGATAGATGCTGACTCCGTTACCCAAGTCACCGCCGGTACCGGTAATGATCTGCATGTCAGTGCCATTACAGAAACCGCAGGCGTGAACCTTTACTAATGCCTCGTAATCACCTAAAACCGGCTTGGGAACGTTATCCACCACGCGGATGTCATTGGGCCCCATGACCGCGATTGCTTTCATGTACTCCATATTACTCACTCCTTATTTTGAAACATCCGGATTTTGGCGAGGGCCAACTCTGTGGTGCAGACCTTGGCGGACTGATACATCTTGTAAATATCCCGGCTGCCCACAGCAAGCTCCAGCCCCTTCATGAAGGCTAACCGCACCTCCGTGGCTACGTTGATTTTGCGGATGCCCAGAGAAATTGCTTTTTTGATCATATCTTCCGGGATGCCGGAGCCGCCGTGGAGTACCAGATGTGGCCCGCCAAGATTCCGGCATGCCTCCAGCCGGTCGAAGTCCAGGTTGGGTATTCCCTTGTAGATGCCGTGCGCATTGCCGATGCCAATGGCCAGCGCATCACAATCCACCACTGAGATGAAGCGCTTCATCTCATCCAAATCCACCAAATTTGTGTTGTTATGAGAAATGCCGTCTTCTACGCCGGAAATGGCGCCTAATTCACACTCCACGGACACGCCCACAGCGTGAGCGGCGCGTACCACCGCCTGACTTTCCCGAACATTTTCCTCAAACGGATGATGGGAACCGTCATACATGACAGAAGTAAAACCGGCCCTCAGGCAGGTGATGGCCTGTTCGTAGCTGACGCCGTGGTCCAGATGCATGACCACCGGCACCCTGCTGCTCTCCGCAATCCGCCGAACAACATCCGGCAGATGCCGCAGGCCACCGGCGTTGATGGCTCCTTGCCCGATTGTCAGAATGACCGGGCAGTTCTCGGCCTCAGCAACCTCCATGATTGCCTCCGGGATTTCGATATTGTCGATGTTGAAGCCGGGGATCGCAGTATTGGTCCGCTCGGCAATTTCCAGGACTTCCTTTAATGTAGCCAAAGACATATGTTCACTCCTCCATCTTTTGCAAGGTTTCTTCCAGTGTCGGCTCTGCTGCCAGACCGCCCAATCCCTGACAGGTCAGGCCGGAAAAGGCATTGCAAAACCGTAGTGTCCGGTCCAGATCCCACTTCTGTGTCAGGCAGTACAAAAAGGCACCGTGGAAATTGTCCCCGGCCCCGGTAGTGTCCAGAACAGATACCTTCGTGGGAGGCGCATAATGGAACGTATTGTGCGCATAGGCGACAGAGCCTTTGTCGCCCATGGTAACACAACTGACGCGTACGCCCTTCTCTGCATAATAGCGGCAGGCGTCCTCCGGTGAGCATCCCAGCGTTTTCGATACGGTCTTATCATCCGGGATAAATACATCCACATAAGGCAGCATCCGATCTGTGGCCTCTCGGGAAAGATTTCCTCCGTCCACAGAAATGAGAGCATCGGTGTGTTCTTTGCAATACGTTGCCAGTTCCGCACAGAAAAACTCTTCTAAGCCCCCCAGATGAATCATGTTTGTATCAGCAAGAGCTTGCTTATCCAGCATATCTAATGTTAGTTGCCGAATACAGCCGCCAAAATGGGTGATGCATCGTTTGCCGTTCGATTCAACTTGAATTGCGCTGAATGGGGAGTTTGTCCCGGGTACGCGAAGCAGTGACGCATAGGGAAGGTTTCTGGCCATGATGTTTTTTGCAATAAAGTCCGTGACATCAGAAGAGTCTCCGACCGCCGTAATTAGGCCTGCACTGCCGCCCAGCTTTTGAAATGCAGAAGCGGCAACAGAAGCAACTCCTCCGCAGGTGTGAACCACTGCCGAAGCGGCAATGCGTTGATCGGAGGCTGGCGGCGCATCCACCAACAGAAGGGTATCCTTCGTTGTGGAACCGATAAAAAGGCAATCCAGCATTCTGCAACTTCCTCCCTGAAAATCTAACATCAATCTAACATTTAAGCTCGTTTTCCGCAACCGACTTTTCCTTCACAATTCTACGATTTCCGTTAAACATTATCCGATATCTGAAAGGCAACATGGTAGCAGTGAGTGGAAACCACCGATAGAGAAGTGGCCGATGCGTGGCAAATCATGCTCACCACATAATCAATAGTGTGCTTACTGGATCACGCAGCCCAGCGGGGCCGCGACGCCTCGGAACAGCGACGCGCATGAGCACATTGCTGTTCCGCAGGCTTTCTGCGTTCTTCGGGAGCACACCAGATCAAGACCCAAAATCGCCAAAGTACGCCGTTCTGATACCCGGCCCGGGGATGTTCGTGAACGTGCAGTTCGTATCGAGGGTAATAATAGCGCTCCATCCGAAATAGCTCTGTTTCGGCGTGTAAGCGCTTGTGTGCGATTTTTCTCCGGAAGCCGGGTGTGTACCCGCTTTCACCCACAAAAGCAAACGTGGGCCGTTTGTGAGCGAAGTTGAAAACGCGATGAACGATGGTCTGAGATAGATCTGTTGCTGATAGTGGGGGTTCACAGAGAACCGGGAAATGTATGTATGTAAAAGCGTGGCGGAATCAAGGGTTACAAATGCGACATTGACAAATCGCACATCCGTTCTATAAAATGGAATTGCAAATGAATGCAGTGAAGGACGGTGGAATAAACTATGCGGGATTACAAGGTGAACACATTCCAGATGAATAATTCAATTTAGACTAACGCCAACCCAGTTTGTAGTCTACAGCTATCTGAAATACTGCGCTGGGAACAGATGCGCCTGCAGCATAAAACTCCAGACGATTGCATCTGTCTGCGAATGCTCACGTTCCAGCGTCAAACGGGCGCTGAATGTTTTGCGTGACCGTGGGTTCATCGACATCAAAGGCGGAGCCCAAAAACTGCGTGGCAAAGGTCATCGGCAAACCTGCAACCGCTACTATTGTCTGGATAAGAGAGGTGGCCGATGCGTAGTAAATCATGTTCACCACATACTCAATAGTGCACTCACTGAATTACGCAGCCCAGTGGGGCCGCGACGCCGGAGAAAGCGGACACACGCCATTGGCGTGCATCCGTTTTCTCCGGTTGTTCTTTCGGTGGCGATTTTACCAGCAGTTCAAGGCCGTGCTGTGGACGAGAGAGGAAAGGCCCTTGTGTGCGATCTTTCTCCGAAAGACGAGTGTGTACCCACTTTTGCCTGTGAAAGCGAACGCGGGCCGTTTGCGCGAGAAGTTGAAAAACGGGATGAGAAACGGTTTGGGACAGCGTTGTGGCGGTAACTTTTTGGCGATATTTGTGGGAGCGTCTATTGGCGAAAAGCCGAACTTTACAGGAGAGTTTTTCGAGTGGCGAAGGCCGTTCGATTTTAGTACAGGATAAAAGCCGTGCAGTCGTCAACGACTACCCGACTACCCACAAACGCCCGCAGTGCGGACGTTTTTCGAGTGAACGGTTTCGGGGTCAAATACGGCTTTGAAAAGAGCCGTTGGGGTCACCGAAGCAGAAAACTACGACAAGACAGGCCTTTGGCCTGGGGTCAAGGGCCGGAATAGGAGATATTTTGGAAAAGACAACGAAATTTGCGGCCTATTTTACAGACAAGCAAAGAGAGGACATGGAGCGGTGCCGGAAACTGGAAGGCAGCCGCAGTACGACAGAGTATGTCCGTAATGCAGTGGAGTTCTACAACAGCTACGTAAGTAACAACGACGCCGGACTGTTCCTCCCCCGAAGCATCAAGTCCTATCTGGATGGCAGGCTGGGTCAACTGGAAGACAGAGTCTCCGGTCTGCTGTTCAAGCAGGCAGTGGAGCAGGATATGATTTCCGGTATCATCGCGGACAGCTTTCAATTTACGGAAGATGATCTGCGCCGCCGAAGAGCAAGCAGTGTCCGCAATGTGAAGCAGACCAACGGACGCATCTCTTTTGAAAAGCGGGTGCGTGAATCCTGGGAGGATGATGAGCAGTGGCAGGACTGATCGTCAAGAGTCCCTACTACAAATGCGACGGGAAGACTTCGGTCAGCGGCTACATGAGTTACATTGCAACACGGGAGCGGGTGGAGCTCATTCCGGATGATCGTGCGCCAACCCGAAAGCAGGAACATCTCATTGCGAAGCTGACACGCGACTTCCCTGACATCAAAAGTCTGTATGAGTACGGCGACTACATGGAGAAGCCGACAAAAGCGAATGCCTCTGCACTCATCACACTGGCACTGGAGTCCAACTGGGATGCGGTACAGAAAGTGGATAGCTACGCAAAGTACATCGCCACCCGTCCCCGCGTGGAACGACTGGGTGAGCACGGTCTCTTCGGTGATGAAGACCATGTGGATTTGAACTGGGCAATGTCTAAGTTGGATTCCTACACAGGAAATGTGTGGACGCACATTCTCTCTCTGCACAGGGATGATGCCACTCGTCTCGGTTTCGACAACGCCGCAGCGTGACGAAATCTTCTCCGTGCGCATCGCAACGAGATTGCGGCAGCGATGAAAATACCACCGGAGGACTTCCGGTGGTATGCTGCCTTTCACGATGAGGGCGATCACCCTCACTGTCACATGATGGCGTGGTCAGTAAATCCCGGACAGGCGTATCTGAGCAAAGATGGCATCAAGGCAATTCGCTCTGAACTCACCAACGCTGTGTTCCGGATGGATATGTTTCATCTCTACGAACAGAAGTCTCAATCCAGAGATGAGTTGGTGCGGCAAGCGAGACAGGCGATGAAAGAATTAGTGCAGACCATGGCAACGGGCATCGTGAATCATCCGGATGCTGAACAGCTGATGCAGAAACTGGCAGAGCAGCTGGAGGATGTGAAGGGTAAAAAATCCTATGGCTACCTTCCGAAGCCGGTAAAGAAAACTGTGGATGAGATCGTAGATCAGATGGAGCGCATCTCCGTAGTCAGTGAATGCTACGACAAGTGGCTGGAACTGCAAGGCAAGGTGGAGGGCTACTATCACTATAAGCCACAGGTGCGTGTGCCGCTGTCACAGCAAAAGGAATTCCGCCAGATCAAGAATGCTGTTATCCAGGAAGCGGAAAACATCCGGTTGGGAAAACTTACATCCGAAGATAGGGAGATGTCCACCGAGGATGAACCGGAAGCGTTCAAGGAGTTCTCTTTCAACTACTGGGGATTGCAGATACCATCCGCAATGAGCGACTCACTCTGGAGGAACGAGACAATGCGGTTGCCGGCATGAAAGAAATCGCTGAAGCTGGTGATGTGAATGCCCAGTACCTGATGGGGAAGCTGTGGCGGGACGGTCCGCTGTTGACTCCGGATTCCGTCAAAGCCCGGTACTGGTTCATGCTGGCAGCGGAACAAGGTCATGCTCCAGCACAGTATGCGCTGGGCAAGCTGCTGCTCTCCAACGATATGGAAGTGCGGGATCCGGAACAAGGCATCCGGTGGTTGGAACTCTCTGCGGAACAGGGAAATCCTCATGCGCACTACCGTCTGGGGAAAGAATATCTGAAGGGTGAAGTTATAGAAAAGGATACGCATCTGGGGATGAATTACATCTACACCGCCGCGCTGGATGGTCACGCTTATGCGCGGTATCTGTTAGGCAAGCTTCTGCTACAGGGACAGATCATGAGGAAGGACAGAGAAGAAGGTCTTCAGTGGCTGGAAAAGGCAGCAGAACAGGGACATGCCTATGCGCAGTTCTTTGTGGAGCGGCGGTCAAACCAGACTCCGCCCAACGTGGTGTTGGGTGTCAGCCGTGTGCTGCATCATATGAGCAGGATCTTCCGTGATAACGCTCTGCCGCAAACCAATCAGGGCGGTTTGCAGATCGACCGAAAGCGGCGTAAGCAGCTTCAGCGCAAACGGATTGCTCTGGGTCACAAGGCGAACGACCATGAGGATCAGAGATACAGCGGGCCGAGCCTGTCCATGTAATTTATTACGAACACTTCTGCAAAAATGATATAGCTTTGTTCCTGTAGTTGTGATATTGCTTTGTGTTACAAAACGGAAAGGAGCATCTCTATGAAACACTACAAGCAGAATATTACAGCCATGGTAACAGGCATGGTCATCGGCGCATCTCTGGTGGGCGGCGCCGCAGCAGGGATTTTTGCAGAACCCACGTGGCAGAACATCTATGTGGATGGTCAGCAGGTATCCATGACAGCCTACAACATCGCCGGCAACAACTATGTCCGGCTTCGTGACATTGGACAGCAGGTCGGATTCAATGTGTACTGGTCTGACGGCGTGCAGATTGACACCGACGCCCCTTACACAGGCGTTGCTCCGGTGCAGGAAGCTGCCGCTCTGCCGACCAACATGGAGATTCGTGAAGAAATGATTCGGCGCATCAACGAAGTGCGCAGAAAGTACAGCGTCTCTGAACTGACCGTCAATCAGTCTCTCATGGATGCGGCGCAGGAGTGTTCCTCTCGTCTGTACACCTCTCATCATAATCGTGAAGAATGTGAAGCCGTGCTGGATGCTGGATATCCGCACGGCTTCGGTTCTAATCTCACGGTCCTCGTTGGAACTGGTATCAGCAGCATTGCAGCAAAAGCAGTTGCAAACTGGGAGAAATCCCCCGGCCATCTGGAGACGATGATCAGCGCAGACGGAGATACGCTGGGTGTCGGTGTCACCATCGACAACAGCAGAACCTTCTGCTACATGATGGTGGGCAACCCCAACGCCTATAATCCCTATAGC
The DNA here is from genome assembly GCA_026169195.1 of Dysosmobacter sp. GTDB lineage: Bacteria > Bacillota > Clostridia > Oscillospirales > Oscillospiraceae > Oscillibacter. The sequence goes on from JAPFEH010000011.1 coordinate 19,179, forward strand.
TGAAAAAAGTAGTAGCTATCTTCGAATCGTTGTGGTAGTTGTTTGTGTTGCAAAAAGGAGGACACGGCTATGCACGACTACATGAAAGCACTCTACCACCGGTTCGATTCTCCTGCAGAGAGAAAAGAAAAACTGGAACAACAGGTCAACAAGACCCACAAGCAGCTGACGGGCCAGCTGGGAAAGCAGCAGAGAAAACTTCTGCTCCGGCTGGTGGATCTGGAAGCCGCCTTGCGGGACGAAGCCTGCCTGCACAGCTTCATGTCAGGTTATCGTCTGTCACACGGCATCCATCAGGAACTGCTGGCAGACCAGTCTCCCTATAACTTCGAGGACGAGGATGAACGTCTGGCCTGCGAGAAAATCAGAAAAGAACAGGAGGAATGACTATGGCGAAAAGACGGCCGTCCGGTGACGGTATGGTACGGCACAAGGAAGACGGACGCTGGGAAGGCCGTATCGTAGTTGGACACAAAGAAAATGGAGATTCTATCTTCCGGTATGTCTACGGCAAGACTCAGAAAGAGCTTCTGGAGAAACTGCATCAGAAGCGAGATCTGTATCGTGATGTGGAACTGACAGAAGCCAGCCGCATGACACTGGGGGAATGGTTGGATAAATGGCTGGAAGAGTACGCCTCGGTGTCGGTGCGGGAATCTACCCTGAACGGGTATCGTGGATATACAGATAACTACATCAAGCCAAACCTCGGAGATAAGGTCATCTCTAAGGTGACTACGGCAGATGTCCAGAAGCTGTATAAGAAACTGAAAAAAGAGGGGCGTGTCAAGGAACATCCGGAGATGGGATATCAACTCTCGGATGGTTCCATCCGGCGCATCCATTCCATGCTGCACCTTGCGCTGGGCGATGCGGTACGGGCGCAGGTTATCCCCATGAACCCGACGGACGGAACCACGGTACCGAAACCGAACCGACAGGCGAAGCGGATTCTGAACAAGGAAGAACTGGAGCGGTTCATGGCAGAGATCGAAAAGGATAATGTGTGGAAGGACTTCTTCTACACAGAGTTGACCACCGGCCTGCGACGAGGAGAAATCTGTGGCCTGCAATGGCAGGACTTCGATGATGCGAAAGGAACGCTGAAAATCTCCCGCACGCTCCACTGTACGAAAATCGGAGAGTATACCACTGGTGATACAAAAACCGGAAAGGGCTTGCGGACGATTACGCTGCCGTCCAGCACGGCGCAGCTCCTGCGGGAGCGGAAAAAGGCAGCACTGACGGAATGGATCTTCCATGACCCTGTCAGGCCGGAACATCCTGTGGTACCCAACTCAGCCTACAAACGCATGAAGAAAATTCTGGCGGATGCGGGACTCCCTAACATTCGCTTCCACGATCTACGTCACACCTTCGCCACTCATGCTCTTACCAGCGGTGTAGACGCCAAGACTCTCTCTGGCATCCTTGGCCACGCCAACGCCTCCTTCACACTGGATACCTACACCCATGTGACAGGAGATATGCAGGAGCGGGCATCCGGAGTCGTGGGCAACTTCGTGGAGGACATCTTTGGAAAGGGGCTGAGTTGCTATGGCTAAGAAACGAAAAAGCGGTCAGGGCAGCGTCCATCTGAGAAAGAATGGCCGTTGGGAAGGTCGCTACGTGGTGGGCTACGATGAGTTCGGCCTCCCAAAAACAAAAAATGTCCTCGCCAAGACGAAGACAGAATGTCAGCAGAAGCTGAAAAAGTTGAAAGATGAATGCGGCGGAGCCATCAAGTCCGAGAAGCTGAAACCGAATATGCGATTTGGGGATTGGCTGGATTACTGGTATCAGAATCATTCCAAGCCTCGTCTTCGCCCCAGTACCCAGCAGGAATATGAGATTCGTATCTACCAGTACATCACTCCGAAGCTGGGAGATATCCCGTTGAACCAGTTGAGTCAAGATGACCTGCAACAGTTCTATAACTACCTGAAGAAAAGCGGCAGACTGCGGAATACGGAACGCTACGGAGAGGGACTATCTGACAGAACGGTAAGAGGCTGCCACATCACCTGTCGCACAGCGCTGGACAAGGCAGTCAAAGACAAGCTGATCCGTATCAATCCGGCAGACGGCTGCAAGCCTCCCTCTGTCAAGAAAAAGGAAATGCAGGTGCTGAACCGCGAGGAGATGCAGAGATTCCTGATTCAAGCCAGAGAAGACGGGTACTACGAGTTGTTCCTGATGGACCTGTCTACCGGCCTGCGGCGTGGTGAACTGCTGGCGCTGCAATGGGATGATCTGAACTTCGAAACCGGAGAACTGCGAATCACAAAGCAGGTGTCTCGGGTACGGGGAACGCTGACGGTGTCGGAGACTAAAACGAAAGCGGCCATCCGGACGCTGATTCTCCCGCCTGCAATTCTGGATATGCTGAGAGCATACAAATCCAACTTCAACTCCAGATGGATGTTCCCCTCTCCAAAGAAAGAGGATTCACCTCTTGACCCTGCATCCGTGCGGAAACGGCTCTGCAAAACGCTGGAGCGGGCCGGATGCAAAAAGGTTCGCTTCCACGATCTGCGACACACCTTCGCAACCACGGCTCTGGAGTACGGCATGGATGTAAAAACCCTCTCCACAGTGATTGGTCACAACTCCGTGGCGACGACACTGAATATCTACGCCCACATCACCGACGATATGCGAGCGACCGCGGCAGTGAATATCGACCGGGGAATCGCAAAGCAGGAGCAGGTCGAGATGCCGGAAAAGAAAGCAGCACCGGAGAAAACCGAAACAGACTTCGTGGCTACCAAGGGCCAGCGGAGAAAACCCGGCACTGGTTGCCTCAGTCAAATCGGAGAACATCTCTGGGAGGGAAAATACTCCCCCAGAGGGCCGGACGGCAAGAAGCATCACGGCAACGTCTACGCCCACACCCGTGAGGAGTGCGAGGAGAAGCTGAACGTTCTGATTCAGGAAATGAAAGCAATTATCGCAGCGGAGCGAAAGCGGCTGAAAGAAGCAGCTTGACACAAACAGAGAGGCAGATTCCATCATTGGAGCCTGCCTCTCTGTCTTCCACTAAGCATATGTTTTTGCTGAATTTATTGCTCCGCAATTCCAAGAGCCACAAACAGTTGCATGAAATTGTTTTTTGTAGTCTCCGAAACAGCCAGCTCGCCACTTAGTACTTTGTCCATAAATTCTTTTGCAGCAAGTGTTTTTGTAGCAGTTGTTCCATCATACTTGTTTGCGAGTTTGTCGTTATCTTCCGCGGCAACCAAAGATTCCGTGGTGGCCCTATTCTCGCCTTTGACATCATTTTCGCTATTGGCGGATTTACAATTTACGAAAAAAACGCGGGAAACATCTGTTAAGTCGGATTTTTGAGTGATTTTTTTATATTCGTTATATCCCTGAGTGTCGTAATCCACAACAACTTTGTATTCACAACCCCAGCCGATTAAAATAGAAACTATCAAATGAACAGCATCAACGCCAACACAGGGAAGGATATTGGGGCGTTTCTCTTCCTCAATGTCAAGATGTTCCATCATAGCTGTAATATACATACAGTCTGTAACACCCTCGACAACGACATTCAGTTTGTCATATTGAGGCCCAATATTATATTTCAAATCCATCCCCAACGCTTGTGTAAGCGGGGTAAGCGTTTCAACTCGGGTTTCTTTAGTTAAGTTGTAACTTTGTATGGATCGGAAAATCTTACTGAGTCCATCTACGCCTTTCTCGACTGCTCTCACATTAAAGATATTGCTTCCATCAATCATATAAGGTGAGTGAGTTGTGTAAATAACTTGATTGCCGCCTTCGCACAGGTGACTAAAAAGGTTAACAAGTTGTTTTTGCGCATTTACATGAAGATATACGCCAGGCTCGTCAAGCAGATACAAAATGGGACGTTCGGAAATGGTTTTTGCTTTTACATCAATAAACAACGAAAAATACCATTTCAAACCATTGCTGCGTTCAGAAAAGCTCATGTACATGCCAGAAGTATGTACATAGAGTTTTGCACTCTGCGATTCAATGTCGAAATCAAAGGAGAGTGCTTCTTGTTTATAGAACTGATTAAACTCTTCCGTTAATCTATTGATTTTTTCTATTACCTTAACCTTGTAGGTCTTCTTTGCAGCTTCGGTAGGACCTTGAAATGCCTTGGTCAACATATCGACATCTACATCTGCTGCAATCATTAAGTTATGGAAGATGTTATTGCCTTCCATTAACTTCTTGATTTCTTCAAATGTATACGAATCTTTTAACATTTCGTCGCTGGTGCGATAATAAGCTTGGGGAATTAAATTGTAGTATTCTTTAATTCTATCGCTAATTTTTTGGATTAACTCAAATAGTTCAGCTTTGTTGCTTGCACTTGACGAAGAAATTAGCCCCCTTATAGATGACAAATCGCTGAAAATTCCCACATAGACCTTTTGCGATAAGGTTGTTAACCTTGACAGCTGTATCTCCAAAGATGAAAGTTGGGAAGCACTAAATTTGAAGTCTTTTGATTTGAGTGCAGACTGTAATGCGGTTATATTATCAGCCAATTCTGCATCCTGAGAGATGAGGTTAGGCAGTCCGCCCTCCATAAGAACCTCGGTGCCGGTGTAGGTAAGAATAGTTTCTCCTTCGGCATGAGCAAACTTTTCTATATCCTTGGGAGAAAAAGAAAGTTTCAGAGAAACCTTAGGCGGTTCTTCTTGCCCTCGGGTCAGTAATTTTAAATAATTAGCGTTCAGTGGCGACCATAGTTTGTCCAAGCGCCCAAGGGCTTCAAGGATGTTGCTCTTACCAGATTCGTTTTTACCTATTAAGGCGGTGACGGAATTATCAACATATAGTATGTTCTTTTCACTTCTAATGGATTTGAAATTATCAATTTTTGCAGATTCGAGGAGCATATTTCGCCTTCTCTCTATGTTTGTTTAAGCCTGTTTCAGGAATTAAATATAAAATTTAATTTTTCATAAAAGTGGTTCTAAAAAACGGCCTTCGCAGAAACAGTTCCTACCAGTATGATAATGCTTTTTTCTCCTTTTAGCAACAATACAGAGCTCCCCTAATTACCCCGCTATAAACAAAGAAAGAGAGCTCTGGAGAATCAACTCCGAATCTCTCTTTTTCGCTAACTGTGGCTATTTATGTGGTCAGCCATTTTCGGCAAGTTTTAATTGCACCAAAAAGTTCCGGAAAATAAATAAAAACACCGAAAATCTCGCGATTTCCGGTGTTTTTATGGTGGAGACTACTGGGCTCGAACCAGTGACCTCCTGCGTGTGAAGCAGGCGCTCTAACCAGCTGAGCTAAGCCTCCTTGAACCCATTGCAATTCCTAGGTTTTTCCTTTAGAGCGCCTGATTTTTTATGAATCAGAGCGCCTGATTCGATGTTTTTGATTATAGCATAATATAGGCTAAATGTCTATGTGATTATGAGATTGTTTTTATATTTTGCAATGGCCCTTCTGTGTAGAAAATTTTGGATTCCGACCTCTTTCTAAAAAAGTGCACAAATGAGGTTTGCGAACAGCAAGACAGCCTCCGCTTTGATGTATACCATCATAAACAAAAGAAGATTTTTTTGTCAAATCGCTTTTAGGAGTGGTTTAATATCGGGATACTCCCCCTCTCTTTTTAGTGGGAATATTTTTTGAAAATTATGATTCAAATAAATTGTCAGTTTGACTAGGAGTTTCTGACGCCCTATGATTTGTGTAGAGTTCCTGTTGTTTTTATATATGAAAGCGGTTAGAATGGCTCCGCAATCTGGTTATGGCTTAGTTTTTAGCCATAATTTAGACCAGATGCCGGAGGTGAATATATGATTACAACTGAGACCATATTGAAACATCGTGTTTATATAGGGCAAGATTTTACATCATATGCGAAGCTATGTGCTTACCTAGGTGTTCCGGTCACAAAGGGTAAACAAAGGCAGTTGGATATACGCCATTTGAACTGCTACTTCTCTTGGGAAAATATAGAACACTCTCAAAAGATTATAATTACGGATATATTTTATGACCAGCCTAGGGAGTTTGAAGATGGGCGAACGGGTATCCATACTACGGAAATAGGTTCACAGATGCAGCAGTTATTTCGAGCAACCAAGTGGAAGAAACCAGCATACTCATTAACCAGTATGCTTTTTGAAATGCAGCTGATGACAAATGATATTTTTGAGAAAAGCTTGCGTGAATCTCAGTCAGGGCAGAAGTTTCAGAGGGCCTATCGGGATTATACCGCAAAGATATTTAGACATTTGAAAAGCACAATCAATCAGTTAGAAAAGAAGGGTCTGATACATGCTCCACAATGTGTCTTCGATGCGGAGGATAATGTTCAACCAGAAAGCCTTGCTAACAGGTTCCGAGAAATACGTGGAGAGGTTCTAGGTAAATTTCATGTAGAGAACGAATATAAAATAATCATGATGGGAATTGAAAAGGCATATCATCAGGAACTAAATCGGAGAACCTATGAGGCATTAGGGAAGCGAAACCTCAGAGAAGCCTATCAGATTACGATAACCAATGCGGATAACATCATACCGGCAGACCGGAACGCTCTGCTTAGGTTAGCAGCAGATGAGATGAAACAGACCTATGAGCAGCATAATAGTAAAGCATGGGGCACCGCTGCTCCACAGGAATATAACAAACAAGTAGATAAACTTATCCAGCAGCTTATATGTGCTCAGAGTCCTGTATAAAAGCCCATGAGGAGAAGGGTGGTTTGGCTTGCGGTTGTATTTATGCAGATTTTTAAGCGAGGTATCCAACGGGCCGAGCGAAAAAAATCGCATAAAGACGGCCCAAACAAGCCCCCTTCCCCCGGAGTGGGCACAGGATACAGGACGGCAGAGCACACTAAAATTACTTAAAGAATCACAAGTATCATACATGTATAAACGTGTCACCTTTATTCGCACTATATATAGTATTTGGTATTAAAGCGAGTAATGGTGACACATTTTTAGTTCTTGAAGTGTTTACGGAAAAAAAGCAAAAGAAGTAAGTGGATGCTGGTAGACTAGTATGAGCAAGCAGTGAAGGACCGCAGCGAATTACATACAAACATACTCCCCAAATTAGAAACAGGGTCATATGGAGCATAGCCAGAGCAACCGTGTCAACCGACAACCCACTAAGAAAAAATTATAAACAGCCAGTTGCTCGGTTGACTCGGTTATAACCTAAGAGCGTATCATGTTATCAGAAAAAGAATCTGGCCTTGTTTCAGAGGATATTCACTGCTAGAAATATGGTAATGCCAAAGGCTACTTAGAATTTGAAACGTTCATATCAAAAAGTAAGACCTCCTGCTCTGGTTTTCGTGCCGGAGCGGGAGGTCGAGATTTAATATTCAAATTCATGTATCCCAGCTATCTTTCCTTAATATTTTAGATATTCCTGTATTACAATGTGCTGTCATTATTTTTTGCGAAGAATAAAATAAATAACCAAAAAGGCAAAAATTAAAATACATTGAATATATCCTTCAAAAGTCATTCCAGACAATCACTTCCTTTTTTATTTGTTTCTCTTTTCTCTTTCCTCCTTTTCTCGTTCTTTTTTACGTTGTTCCCGGTCTCTTTTTCTTTTATCCTTCAAATAAACACTTAAAGGAATAATGATGAAGGTATAAGAAAAGAATATAACAACGAGACCGATTCCAAACTTAACTGAGAAGATATCCAATTTAATCACCTCCTTTCTGATTCTTCTCTTGTTCTTTTCCTTTTTTCTTTTCTTGCTTTTTCTTTTGCTTGTATTTGTAATCCTTTTCATCCCAATCTAAAATATAATCGTACAAGAGAGGAAACAAAGCTAAACCTCCAAAAGCAAGTAAGATTAAAATCTCAACTGCGTTCAATTTAATCACCACCTTTTGTTTTTCGAACTATCTGAATTGAGATATTAGAGAATCTGGAGCATGGATTAGAATTTTAGATTCAAATTACTAAGGCCGCCCTCCTTAGAGGAGTGGCGGCTTTAATAATGGTATCCAATAGTATAATTTTTAGCCCCACAGCATTCTCATAATATTGGGATAGGCTTCATCAATTATTCGAATATTACGAAGAAGCAGTGCAAAGCATTCTTGACCCGTTGTATATGGGTCGATAAGTGCATCCATTGCGGCTGCGAGTTCGTTGTCTGCATCCAGATAGAATTTAGTCCATCGGTATTCATTGTTTAACTCAGAGCAAACAACACATGCAGCGGTATACTTTTCTTCTGGGATTTTGGCGATAGAAAAGCTCCGGACAGCAACACTCTTTCCGTCATTATCAAAAATGAAATCGATAGAAATGGAAGGGGCATTTTTCCCGTGATATTTAATGCTGATAAAATCATCATCAATAACATCATATTTAATGTTCTTTTGCTCCAAATATTCACTGAATAAACGAGCCGCAGTATTCATTGCTATTCTCCTTTAGAGTTCTGATAGTTTAATGAGTTCCTGAGTATTAGCATAATTATATTTCATATGAGTAGTAATGTCAATACAAAGTAGGCGTATCTTGCCGCTCAAATGAGGACTATCATTATTCTAAAGGGTGGTGGAGGCTATGGATACGCATCAGCGGATTATCCAATTATTAAAAGAGCGAAATTGGAGTGAATATAAGCTGGCAAAGGAATCTGGATTATCACAATCTACGATTTCAAATTTGTTTAACAGAAATACAACGCCCTCCATCCCAACTTTAGAGGCGATATGCAGAGGATTAGGAATTACTCTTAGCCAATTTTTTGCAGAAGGACATATGGTGGAGTTATCAAATGAGCAAAAACAATTTTTTGATGACTGGGTAATGCTCAGCGCAGAAGATAAAGTTCTAGTTCAAAAAATTGTTGAGAAATTTAAATAAGTTTTTCCTTTAGATTCGGTTTTTAGGAGACAGGCAGTATCAGAATACCCCCCACCCCCTAAAACCGATTCTAGCGAAAAATTGAATGCTGTTTGTTATGATTCTTATGTGGCGTCGTTGGAGGTGCTGAAACTGCACATTCAAATTCCCTATGTAATCACCTTAGAGCATTTTCCATCTTGTAGTGGTGGAGAGCGGGGGAGATGATGTGTTTGAATGTGAAGCTTCAAGTTATACCAAATCCATTTTCTGCTGGCAATCTAGACAGGCAATATTCAGGTTTTTTGTGGCCCTGACTGAATTTCCGCAGCAGGGGCATTGATACTTCCGGGAGCTGGATGGTTTGCGGACTGGGGGAACTGTCACATTGCCGCTGCTGCTATGTCCTCCTGTACCGCCAATGGAAATGCCGTAGAACTCGTTTCGAAACAACAGGATATCCGTCAGCTCGTTGGTCAGTACAAAATCCAAAATCAAATCTCCCGGCTCTGTATGGCTCCAACCGTACTTCTCACTGTGGGTCACAGTCAGGCCGTGCTCCTCTGCAATGGCCTTGAATCGCTTGTTATGATAGGTGTAGTTTCGGCTGACGTCCTTGATTTGATGGATGTAGGCATAGTAGTGGCAAAGCTCGTGACACATGGTAGCACAGACCATTTCAATAGGCCGTGCCAGCGTCCCGGCAGAAATGTTCAGCTCATGGGTCGCTCCGGTCTTGGAAATCCAAGTATCCGGTCTGAGGGTAAAATGTCCATAGGTCTTGGGACTGGACTGAATAGAGATGGTGGGGCGTTCCAATTCTCCATCAAAGAGCTGGGTGTTCATCAGGTCGAATATCTGATTGAGATATTGGGCAACCCGGTTATAGGTGGTAAGCTGCTTCACGATGATTCCTCCCTGTGATGTTATTTGTCGTGCTTGTGAGGCCAGATGATAATAAGGGGCAGTAGAATAAGCACTGCTATTGTCAAAAGGGATACGTCAATGAAATTCAGGCCGGAGCCGTGGCTTCTGATATAGAGCGGAAATAAAACCACGCAGATAAAGTACAACCACATCTCTTACACCTCCAATCTCAGATGATTTTCAATCGCTTGTTCCAGCTCCTGCTGCTGAATGCCGATATAACGCTGAGTGACGGCGGCGGAGCTATGCTGCAAGAGCTTTTGGACCAGAGCAATGTTGTAGTGGTTTTTGATGTAGATATCTGTAGCGTAGAATTTCCGGAAGCTATGAGTTCCAATGCCTTTGATATCCAGATAGTCACAGACCAATTTCAGCTGCTTTTGTACAGCTCTTGCAGTTACAGGGAAGATGAGGCTGTCAGGTGGAATCTCATTATCCAGACAATAACAGCGAATGTACTGATAGAGGGCGAGAGGCACCGTAAAGGTTCTGGCTTTTCTGGTTTTCTGTTCGGTGATAGAGAGCCGATAGCGTTCACCGTCCTTTACGATATCTGAGAGACGCAGCTTCAAAATATCGGAGATACGCAATCCCAAATTGGCTTCCAGAATCAAAGCAGTGGCAATCCGGTCATTGGGCCTGCATCCAGTGAAGCCTGTTTTCATGGTCTGGATTATCTCCTTGTACTGCTCAACTGTGAGAGCAACCGTAGATTTATTCATAGTAAAATCTCCTTTCAGACAGCTGAAATCCGAACTTTCAGCGAACCAATTACGAACCTTTAGGGCAGGAAGAGGGAAGGGCTTGATACGACTGGTTTTGGGTGTTCGTATTTCTGTACTTATACGAACAAGCTTGCAAAAAGAGGGGAGACCATGTTATCATGAACACAGTCTCCCCATAGGAGCGGGATAGGTCTCTTGCATCATGCTTTCAGCGGCGGTGATGCAAGGGACTTTTTTCTTATCCAGAGATAGAGAAGCGGCGGGATTCTGAGGCCTTACAGAACGTAAGCGTCAATTCAAGCAGCGACTTGTCAGGGTAAAATGCCTCTGCCAAACTATAAGAGTCTGAGGAAGTGCATGGTAGTACCAAGTAGTACCAGAGAG
>JAPFEH010000033.1 GCA_026169195.1 Dysosmobacter sp.
GAGCAGATTCACACCGGTATCGGTGGAGAGCGACCAGTTGTTGTGCTTGCCGCTGCCATTGACCCCGGCAAAGGGCTTTTCGTGGAGCAGGCACACCATGCCGTGCTTGGCCGCCACCCGCTGCATGATCTCCATGGTCAGCTGATTCTGGTCTGTAGCCAGATTGGTGGTAGTATAGATCGGGGCAAGCTCATGCTGGGCGGGGGCTACCTCATTGTGCTCCGTTTTGGCCAAGATCCCCAGCTTCCACAGTTCGGTATTCAGCTCTTCCATAAAAGCGGCTACTCGGGGCTTGATGGAGCCGAAATAGTGGTCGTCCAGCTCCTGTCCCTTGGGAGGCTTGGCACCGAACAGTGTTCTCCCGGTATAGATCAGATCCTTGCGCTGTTCATACAGCGCCTTGTCGATCAGGAAATATTCCTGCTCTGGACCGACAGAGGGGGTCACATGCCTGACCTCATCATTGCCAAACATCTTCAGCACCCGGAGGGCCTGACGGTTCAGCGCCTCCATACTGCGCAGAAGAGGCGTTTTCTTATCCAAAGCCTCCCCGCCGTAGGAGCAGAAGGCAGTGGGGATACAGAGGGTCTTGCCCTTGATGAAGGCATAGCTGGTGGGATCCCACGCAGTGTAGCCCCGGGCCTCGAAGGTGGCCCGCAGACCGCCGGAGGGGAAGGAAGAAGCATCCGGCTCGCCACGGATCAGCTCCTTGCCGGAGAATTCCATGATCACTCTGCCGTCCGGCGCCGGAGTGATAAAGCTGTCGTGTTTTTCCGCCGTGATCCCGGTCAAGGGCTGGAACCAATGGGTGAAGTGAGTCGCCCCGTTTTCGACTGCCCAGTCCTTCATGGCGGCGGCCACCGCATTGGCAACAGATGGGTCAAGCTTAGTTCCCTTTTGAATGGTGTGCTTCAGAGAGTGATATACCTCTCCGGACAGGCGGGCTTTCATCACACGGCTGTCAAAGACCATGCTCCCAAATAGTTCTGGTACAGTCGTCATAGTTAGGTCTTCCTTTCAGAAAAATAAAAAGAGACATTGGCGTCACGAAGGCCCTGCCTCCGAGACGCCAATGTCTCTCAACACCGCAAAATATACATCCATCAGCCCCGAAAGTCAACTGTCGTTTTGTTGAAAATCATTTTTCGCAGAAACGTGATTTTTTGGCAAATTGTAATCTTGCAAAACGGATCATTTTCCCGTATTCTAACCGTAGAACGAGGATGTTCTGTGGAGAAAGTGCGCTTTCGCTGCAAACATGCCTCGTTCTTTTTCTTTTTAGGGGTTGGTAACATGAAGCAAATCGAAGGCCAGATCCGGATACCCTCCGGCTGCGCAATCGCCGCCGTGATCTCCAGAGAGGGACGCCTTATGAGCGGCGAAAAGATCATTGCGAGCATGAAGCCCATGCATGAACGCTCCAACGGATTGGGCGGCGGCTTTGCGGCCTACGGAATCTATCCGGAGTATCGGGACTTTTTTGCCCTGCATATGTTTCTGGATGACCGGGCCGCCCGAAAGAACTGCGAAGCTTTTCTGCGGGAGACGATGGAGATCGTCCACGCCGAGCGGATCCCTACCCGGACGACGCCCGCCATTACGGACGAACCTCTGATCTGGCGGTTCTTTGTGACGCCGCTGCGCAGTGTGCTGGCCTCCATGCAGATCGATGAGGAGGAGTGTGTGGCCCGAACCGTTATGACGATCAACACGCAGATGAAAGGCGTGTACGTCTTTTCCAGCGGGAAGAATATGGGTGTCTTTAAGGCGGTGGGCTTCCCGGAAGATGTAGGACACTTCTACCGTTTAGAGGACTACGAGGCTTATAGCTGGACCGCGCACGGGCGGTATCCCACCAATACGCCGGGCTGGTGGGGCGGCGCGCACCCCTTTGCCCTGCTGGATCATTCCATCGTCCATAACGGAGAGATCTCCTCCTACGACGCCAATCGCCGCTTTATGGAGATGTTCGGTTATCGCTGCACCCTGCAGACAGATACCGAGGTCATCACCTATATCGCAGATTATCTCCTCCGCAAGCAGAGCCTTTCTCTGGAGGAGCTGTCCGCAGTCATCGCCGCGCCCTTCTGGTCCACCATCAAAGCCAAGGACAAGACGGCGCAGGAACAGCTGAGGTATCTCCGTACCGTGTTCTCCAGCCTCCTGATCACAGGCCCCTTCTCCATCATTCTGGGCTTTGAAGGCGGGCTAATGGCCCTGAACGACAGGCTGAAGCTGCGCAGCATGGTGGTGGCAGAAAAAGAAGACAAGGTTTTTATCGCCAGCGAGGAGGCCGCAATCCGGGCCATGGAGCCGGACGTAGAAAACCTGTTTGCCCCCGCCGGCGGCGAGCCGGTGATCGTTCGGGTGAAGGAGGGACAATACTGATGGGGATCGACTATATCTACCCTCAATTTGAGGTCATCCGCAGCAAAGAGCGGTGTACCAACTGCCGTATCTGCGAGAAGCAGTGTGCCAACGGTGTCCACTGGTTCGACGCGGGAAAAAAAGTGATGGTCAGTGACGAGAGCAAATGCGTCAACTGCCAGCGGTGTGTCTGTTTCTGCCCCACCCACGCTCTGAAGATCCAGAAAAGCAGCTGCGCACTCCGGGAAAATGACAACTGGGACGAAGAAACCGTCAGAGAACTTTACCGGCAGGCCGGGAGCGGCGGTGTTCTTCTCTCTTCCATGGGCAATCCAAAGCCCTTTCCGGTCTATTGGGACAAGATCCTGATCAATGCCTCTCAGGTGACAAATCCGCCCATTGACCCTCTGCGGGAGCCAATGGAGACCAAAGTCTTTCTGGGCAAGAAGCCGGAGCAGGTCCGAAGAAGACCGGATGGGCGGCTGGACTGTGATCTGCCGCCACAGATTGAGCTGTCCATGCCGGTTTTGTTCTCTGCCATGAGCTATGGTTCCATCAGCTACAATGCCCACGCCTGCCTAGCCGAAGCCGCTCAGGAATTGGGTATCTGCTATAATACCGGCGAAGGCGGGCTTCATGAGGACTTTTATGCCTACGGCGGCCACACCATTGTGCAGGTGGCCTCTGGCCGATTCGGCGTATATAAGCAGTATCTGGAAGCCGGAGTAGCCATCGAAATCAAAATGGGGCAGGGCGCAAAGCCCGGCATCGGCGGCCATCTTCCGGGAGCCAAGATCGTGGGCGACGTCTCCCGCACCAGAATGGTGCCGGAAGGGACGGACGCCATCTCTCCTGCTCCCCACCACGACATCTATTCCATTGAGGATCTGCGGCAGCTGGTCTATTCTCTGAAGGAGGCGACCGCATACCAAAAGCCTGTCATCGTCAAGGTGGCGGCCGTCCACAATATTGCGGCCATCGCCAGCGGGATTGCCCGCAGCGGTGCGGACATCATCGCCATCGACGGCTTCCGGGGCGGTACCGGTGCAGCACCCACCCGCATCCGAGACAATGTAGGCATTCCCATCGAGCTGGCGCTGGCCGCAGTGGATCAGCGGCTGCGGGATGAGGGAATTCGCAATCAGGTCTCCCTGATCGCCGGCGGCAGCATCCGTTCCTCCGCCGATGTGGTCAAGGCCATCGCCTTGGGGGCGGACGCCTGCTACATCGGGACCGCTGCACTGCTGGCCATGGGGTGCCATCTGTGCAGAAGCTGTCAGACTGGACTGTGCAACTGGGGGATCGCCACACAGAGGCCAGAACTGGTCAAGCGGCTGAATATCGATGAGGGAAGCCGGCGGCTCGTCAACCTGATGACTGCATGGAAGCATGAGATCAAGGAGATGATGGGCGGCATGGGCATCAACTCCGTAGAGGCCCTGAAGGGAAACCGCCTGATGCTCCGGGGCATCGCTTTGACTGACAGAGAACTGAAGATCCTCGGAATCTCCCATGCCGGAGAATAATTCAGTATAGAAAATTGACGGGAGGCATGGTATCATGTTCCATATCGATGCATCGCAGCTGGATCACCGCCAGTTGAATGAGCAGATTCAGCACCATTCCGGAGAGCTTTTGATCACCGGATGTCTCGGGCAGAGATTCATTGGCGCGGGGGCGGAACAGGGACATCTGGAAATTGCGGGAACCCCAGGGAATGCGCTGGGTGCCTATTTGAACGGTGCCTGCATCGAGGTCCGCGGAAATGCGCAGGACGCCGTTGGCGATACGATGAATGATGGGCGGATCATCGTCCACGGCAGCATCGGCGACGCCGCCGGATACGCCATGCGGGGCGGCGAGATCTATGTTCAAGGAGACGCCGGTTACCGCGCCGGCATCCACATGAAGGCTTACGGCGACAAGCTGCCTGCTCTGGTCATCGGCGGCGCCGCCGGGAGTTTTCTGGGTGAATACCAGGCGGGCGGCGTCATCCTCGTTCTGGGCCTGTCCAAAACTGGCCGTCCCATTGTCAGTAATTTTCCCTGTACCGGCATGCATGGAGGGAAGCTCTATCTTCGCTCCGATTGCAGGGATCTGCTGCTTCCTGAACAGGTCGAGGCACGGCCTGCCTCAGAGGAGGAGCGGGCCGGGATTGGCAGATATGTGCGAAACTACTGCGCATATTTCGGAGGAGATCAGGATGAGATCATGGCCTCGCCCTATACGGTGATCACGCCGGATACGAAAAATCCCTATCGACAGATGTATGTTTTGAATTGAGAATAGCAGGTGAGAACATGAAGTACACGCCGGAAGAAGTGATACAGTTTGTTCAGGAGGAGGATGTCAAATTTATCCGTCTGGCCTTCTGCAATGTCTACGGAAAGCAGCACAATGTAGCCATCATGCCCAGCGAGCTCAAGCGCGCCTTTGCATACGGGATCGCCTTTGACGCATCGGCAGTGGATGGATTCGGCGGCGAGATCCGATCCGATCTTCTGCTCCACCCGGACCCCTCCACCCTGATCCAGCTCCCCTGGCGCCCAGAACAGGGCAAGGTGGGGCGGATGTTCTGTGATATCTCCTACCCAGACGGCAGACCCTTTGAGCGGGATACCCGGAGCATTCTGAAGCAGGCAGTTGCGGACGCCGCCGCCCGGGGCTGTCAGTTCGCTTTTGGCGCTGAGATGGAGTTCTATC
>JAPFEH010000062.1 GCA_026169195.1 Dysosmobacter sp.
ATGTTGGCCTTGTTTGCCATAAAAGTGGACATGGTGTTTCCTCCGTATGATATATTTGTATTTGTGCTTTACAAATCAAGAGCTCCGGAATAAAATCGGAGCAAGACTATTTATACCACTGAAAAAACATCCTGTCAACATGGATTTTATTTAGCGAAGTGTTTTCTACTGTTTTCTTCAATTATCTCTTGATATCTCTGAAATGCTCACATCCTATTTTCAACAGGGAGAATTTGCTATGAGTGGATGTACGAAACGGGTGCTGTTTCTTCTGGTGAGCGGGCTGGCGCTGCTTTTGATGGCTGCATGGCGTCCCGTGATCTACGGAAACAGCGAAGGAGAGATCCGGTGGTATCTTCGGCAGGAAGTCGGGCTGCGGCTGGAGGACCGGATTCAACTGCTGGAGATTCAGGACGAGGGAGAAGACCGGTTCGTGGTCTTTTGCGGAGAACGCAAACGCCCGGATGATCGGTGGATCATCCGGTTTCGGAAAAACGAGGCAGGGGATTACGAGGCGGACAGCAGTGCAAAGAGGATGATGCAGCGAAGAGACTACTATCTCCGGCCGTTGCATGGTTACTCCAGTCAGGAGGTGTGCTATGCCATCTGGAATGAGTCGGACCATCTGGTCAAGGCCCGCTTCCGATTAAATGACGGCCCGACGGAGACCGTCCGGATCCCGCCCGCCCCGTCGCTGACCATCTGGCGCTTTCAGGGCGGGGAGGACGGCTGGCATCTGGAGAGCCACTATTACGACAGTGCCGGAAATCAGATGTAAAAAAACCGGAGCTATAAAACCCACTGCGTCAGCAGCAGCAGAACAAACCCCGGAAGACCCAGAATGCCGATGACCAGAGCGTTCAGCAGGTTCAGCCCCAGCGCGATGCCGGTCCATGCGGCCGTCAGATTCACCGCCCACAGGGCAAAGAAGCCCAGCAGGGTGTTCAGCACCAGCCGGAACACCACCCGCAGCGGCGTGCGAAAAATCCGGATCAGCGCCAGAAGCAAAAAGGCCGCCAGAAAGGCGGCAATGATCCGCTGTGTCACATCCATGCCGGATCCTCATGGCGGGGGAACCCTCCGTCCGGACAGGGGCCGAAGGCCTTGATGGCGCGGATGAGGTAGTTGCAGCGGGCCTTATCGGCACTGATTTGATAGACGCAGGACTCCACCAGCTCCGGATCGACCGCCTGATTGAACTGGAGATAGGCCAGCGCCAGCTGCTCCTGCGCGTCCCGCAGTTCGGCACGCAGAGCCAGCAGTTCTGGGTCGGGATGGTTCTTTTTCGAAAAAACAGGTTTCATGGCAATGTCCCTCCTGTTTATCAATGTATGGGGAGTTTGGACAATTATACCAGATTTTATGCAGGGAGGACGAAGATGGCCCGATCAAGAGAGGAACAGTATATGCAGGAGGCGCTGCGTCTGGCGCGGGAGGCTGCGGCGGCGGGGGAGGTTCCGGTGGGATGCGTGATCGTGCGGGGTCAGGAGATCGTTGGACGGGGACGCAACCGCAGAGAAGAAAAGCAGGCTACGGTCTCTCATGCGGAGATGGAGGCGATCGCGCAGGCCAATGCGGTGCTGGGGACATGGCGGCTGGACGAGTGTGAGCTGTTTGTCACACTGGAGCCTTGTCCCATGTGTGCCGGAGCCATCCTCAATGCCCGGATCCGGCGGGTCTGGTATGGCGCGCGGGACTCTGCCATGGGCGCCTGCGGCGGGGTGATCAATCTGTTCATGGAAGCGTTTCCGAACCGGCCGGCACTGGTAGGCGGGATCTTGGCAGAGGAGTGCCGCGCTGTCTTGGGGGACTTTTTCGCAAAACTCCGCGGAGGCGGCACGTTAACATAAGATTGGATGAAGATTTAAGACTTTTATAAGATTAAACGTATGAATTGCAAGCGGTTGAGTGTGCTGGTGTGTTCATTCTGTGAACATGAGAGAAGACCGGTCCCTTTGAGGGGCCGGTCTTTTCTTCTTATCGCTCCCAGCTGCGGCGCTGGATGTCCTGCACGGTTTCAATTCCGGGGCGCTGCTTCTTCAGCTCCTCGAACCGGGCCAGAGCTTTTCGCCGCTCCTTGCCGGAATAGTGCTCGTTCAACTCTTTGACGGTGGTGCCGTCCTCATAGGTCCGCACGATCCGGACGTAGTAGTCTACCCCCTGATTCCTCCAATGGGGGTCCCGCTCGATCTCCAGCCGCTCCCGGTACGGCGCCGTTGCAAGCTGCGCATATCGGGCTGCCAGATCCTGCCGGTACTCTTGCAGGGCTTGAATCATTGCGGAACACTCTGCGATGATCCGGGCGGCGCTCTCGTCATAGTGCCGGACCTTGTCCGCCGTCAGCTTCTCAGGCCGCAGCAGATACCCGCTGATCCGGATATCTGCCTCGGCGCCGGGACTGCCATAGCGGCGGAACAGGTGGTCATAGCTCATTGGGTGACCTCCTCTCTGATCTGGACGCATCCCGGTCAGGCCGGGAGTGCGTCGGAACCAGCGCCGCCGCGGGTGAAGGTGGTGCTGCCGTACTTGCTGCGGATCTGGGCCATAGTCTTGGTTCCCTTGTGCCACTTGGCGCCCTCTTCCGCAAAATGCCAGCTCCACAGCTTCTTGCTGGAGGACCAGCGGCAGCCCGCCGCTTTCAGCGCCTCCTTATGGGCCATGGTGTTGCCGCCGATCCACAGCCACCGGCCGCACAGCTCGATCTCCAGCCCGTCCAGCTTCAACAGCGCGTTGATGATGGCGATGAAGTCGCCGGCGCTCTCCGTGGTGGCACGGGTCCTGCCCGTGGTATCCTCGGCGGCCTGCTCGTTCTGGGACCGTTTCAGGACCTCGAACCGGGCTTCGTACTCGGCGTTGATCGCCTGCATGGTGGCCGTGTCGCCGCCCATGTCCGGATGATATTTCATCGCGGCGGCCTTGTAGGACTTCTTCAGCTCGTCCAGAGTCTTGCAGTTCACAAAATACTTTGTCATGGTGGGTTCCTCCTGTATGTCAATTTGTCGTGGTTGCTTGGGGTTATGGGCTCCAGCCTATTGCCGGACCGGAGCAGCGGCGCGGGGGATCAGATCCTGTATCATTGCTCTGCGGAGACGAACGCCAGTTCCGTTTCCATCGCCTCGGCGATCTGAGACAGGTGGGCCTTGTGGATGGTGTCGCAATAAGTGTCTGGAACGCGCTTCTTCCATTCGGAGGAGAGTTCCACGCTTGACGCCCAATCCTTTGCAGTGCGACTGATTCTTCCATCCCAAGAAGCCTGCCGAATCATGGCGGCCATGCACTGGGCGGCCGCATCGGCTCCTGCGGATCGGATAAAAAGGCGGGCGGTTTCGTGGGGATTGTTGCTGTTCTCTCGGGCGGCGCTGTGAGCCTCCTCCAGCATGGAGATAATGGAACGATGTTCTTTCAGTGTCATGTTGTGTCCTTTCCGGCCTGTGGCCTGTCCGTTTTGGTCGTGGTTGCTTGGGATGGCCTAATCATAGCCGACTATGCATGCATTGTCAAGCAGGGTTTTGCAGGTTTGGAGATTGTCACAAGCTGCGGCCCTGCCTGTTGTGCGTTTTGACTATGCTTGCATTGTCGGGCTCTATATGGTATAATACAGCATCAAACCAGAGCAGGGAGGTGAGCAGATGGGAGACCGGACCGAACGCAACCGCAGAACGGCCCCGGCGCGGAATCTGTACAACGCGCGGACCTATGACAGCATCACGTTCCGGCTGCGGCTGGATGGCTCCGACGGTGTGACCAGAGACCAGATCACAGCAGCTGCACAGGCCGCAGGGCAGAGCGTCAATTCTTGGATCATTGAGGCCATCCGGGACAAGCTGTGATCCCCCCTCCTGATGCC
>JAPFEH010000007.1 GCA_026169195.1 Dysosmobacter sp.
ATCGTTATATTTATTTCTACAACCATGAGCGTATCCAGTTAAAAACTGGAGTGGCACCGCTTACGCTGCGCCACTCCACTTAAAACTTCAATATTTTCCTATCAGGGGGCTTTTTGTGCTGTCCGTACAATCTGGGGCAGTGCACCGCCCGTTTCGGGCGGTTTTTTTCAGCAGGTGAGCGTGGTTTAGAAGCGGCTGTCTTTGTTCACAAATTGTTTATCATCCATCCATTGACAATGCAGCCCCGTGGTGGTACACTTCCTTTAGCACTCCGGGGAGAAGAGTGCTAACAGCCCGCGTCCCCCGGAGAAAGACCAGAGGTGCAGCCGTGGAACTGACGGAGCGAAAAAAGCAAATATTGAAAGTGGTGGTGGATGATTACATCCGCACTGCTGAACCGGTGGGGTCCAAGGCCATTGCCGTCCGGATGGGCGGCGTCAGTTCCGCCACCATCCGCAACGAGCTGGCGGATCTGGTGGAGCTGGGGTATCTGGAGCAGCCGCACACATCTGCGGGACGTATTCCGTCGCCCAAGGGCTATCGCCTCTATGTCAATGAGTTGATGGAGCGGCAGAAGCTGTCACTGGATGAAACGGAAAAAATCAACCAGTCTCTCCATTTGAAAATGGAAGAGCTGGACCGTCTGCTGGGTCAGGCGGGTCGGGCGGTGAGCGCCTTTGTGAATTATCCCGCGTACATTGCCGCGGCTGGAAAAAAGGCGCTGGCGGCACGGCGGTTTGAGCTGCTGCCGGTGGATGAGCGCAACTGTATCGTGGTGATGATGATGGACGGCGATCGGGTCAAAAGCCAGCTGCTGCGGATGCAGCTGAAGGTCGATCCGGAGCAGTTTCCCGTTTTGGTGAATCTGCTGAACAGCCACTTTACCAAGATCTCCGTGGAAGAAATGAACCGGCGGCTGATGAGCGTGGCGGAACAGATCCCGCCGCAGGCGTTTTTGCTGCTGTCACAGATCGTTTCCTATGCAGCGGAGGCGCTGGAGGAGGCGGGACACCGGGAGATCGTCACTGCGGGCTCCAAGGAGCTTTTGAAGCTGCCGGAGTTTCGGAATGCGGACAAAGCCCATGAGCTGATGAGCTTTTTGGCAGACAGCAAGGAAAGCCTTCCGGTGCCGGATGCGGACAGTCCCATGAAGATCCTGATCGGACCGGAGAATGTCAATGATGCATTGAAGGACACCAGCGTGGTGGTTGCCAGCTATGACATCGGTGATGATATGCGGGGCCTGATCGGCGTGGTCGGCCCCACCAGAATGGATTATGCGACGGTTGCCGCGCGGCTTTCCGGCTTTGCCGACGGCCTGACGCGGTTGTTTGGAAAACAGGAATTACCCCCGAAGGAGGATACGCACAGATGAACGAAGAGAATCAGCAGCCCTTGGAACAGGAAGTGCCGGAGACTCCGGAGACACAGGAAACCCCGGAACAGGAGACTCCGGAGACGGAGGCCCCCAAAACGGAAAAAAAGCCTAAGAAGAAAAAAGAAAAGGGGTGCACCTTTACACGGGAGCAGGTAGAGCAGATGGAGCTGGCTGCCAAGCAGCTGGAGTCTGTGAAGGATCAGTTTGCCCGGCTGACGGCGGAGTATGACAACTACCGCAAGCGCACCACCAAGGAAAAGGACGGGATCTATCAGGACGCCAAGGGCGATACCATCCGGGAATTTCTGGCGGTCTATGACAATCTGGAGCGGGCCGCCGCCGGTGAGGATGACGGGTCCCCTCATAAAAAGGGACTGGATATGATCTTCCAGCAGTTCCGGGATCTGCTGCAAAAGCTGGGCGTGGAGGAGATCTGCGCCAAGGATCAGCCCTTTGATCCGGAAACCATGAACGCTGTGATGCATATTGACGATGAGACCCTTGGGGAAAATCAGGTGGCGCAGGTCTTTCAGGCAGGCTTCACCATGGGCGGAAAGGTTATCCGCCACGCCATCGTTCAGGTGGCAAATTAAAACAGTCAATAAAATATGCTCGATAGATTTAGGAGGAATTTGTTATGTCTAAGGTAATTGGTATTGATTTGGGTACGACCAACTCCTGCGTTGCCGTCATGGAGGGCGGCGAAGCGGTTGTGATCCCCAACGCGGAAGGCAACCGGACAACGCCGTCTGTGGTGGCGTTCTCCAAGACCGGCGAGCGGATGGTGGGACAGGTTGCAAAGCGTCAGGCGATCACCAACCCCGACCGCACCATCGCTTCCATCAAGCGGGAGATGGGTTCTGACCATAAGGTCACCATTGACGACAAGGCCTATACCCCGCAGGAGATCAGCGCCATGGTGCTGCAGAAGCTGAAGGCGGATGCCGAGGCCTATCTGGGCAGCCCCGTCACCGAGGCGGTCATCACCGTTCCCGCCTACTTTACGGACTCTCAGCGTCAGGCCACCAAGGACGCCGGCAGAATTGCCGGTCTGGATGTCAAGCGGATCATCAACGAGCCGACGGCTGCCGCTCTGGCCTATGGCGTTGACAAGGAGCAGAGCCAGAAGATCATGGTCTACGATCTGGGCGGCGGCACCTTCGACGTCTCCGTGCTGGAGATCGACGACGGTGTGATCGAGGTGCTGGCCACCGCCGGCAACAACCGTCTGGGCGGCGACGACTTTGACGAGTGCGTCATGAAGTATCTGGTCAGCGAGTTCAAGCGCACCGACGGCGTGGACCTCTCTGCGGATAAGGTGGCCATGCAGCGCTTGAAGGAGGCTGCCGAGAAGGCGAAGATCGAGCTTTCCGGCGTGACCACCTCCAACATCAACCTGCCTTATATTACAGCGGACGCCACGGGCCCCAAGCATCTGGACGTGACGCTGACCCGTGCCAAGTTCAATGAGCTGACCGCGCATCTGGTGGAAGCCACCATGGGACCTGTCCGTCAGGCCATGTCCGACGCGGGCCTGAAGCCCTCTGATCTGGGCAAGGTGCTGCTGGTGGGCGGCTCCAGCCGGATCCCCGCCGTGCAGGAGGCTGTGAAGAACTTTACCGGCAACGAGCCGTTCAAGGGCATCAACCCCGACGAGTGCGTCGCCATGGGCGCCGCCCTGCAGGCCGGCGTTCTGACGGGCGATGTGAAGGGTCTGCTGCTGCTGGATGTGACCCCGCTGTCTCTGGGCATTGAGACGATGGGCGGCGTGTGCACCAAGCTCATTGAGCGCAACACCACGATCCCTGTGAAGAAGAGCCAGATCTTCTCCACCGCCGCCGATAACCAGACCTCCGTAGAGGTCAACGTCCTTCAGGGCGAGCGGGAGATGGCTGCTGCCAACAAGTCTCTGGGCCGCTTCCATCTGGACGGGATCGCCCCTGCCCGCCGCGGTGTTCCTCAGATCGAGGTGACCTTCGATATCGATGCCAACGGCATTGTCAACGTCTCCGCCAAGGATCTGGGCACCGGCAAGGAGCAGCACATCACCATCACCTCTTCTTCCAACATGAGCAAGGATGACATTGAAAAGGCCGTGAAGGAAGCCGAGCAGTATGCCGCGCAGGATAAGAAGATGAAGGAGGAGGTCGAGGTCCGCAATCAGGCAGACCAGATGGTGTACCAGAGCGAAAAGACCCTCTCCGAGATGGGCGACAAGATCCCCGCCGATGAAAAGGCCAAGGTCCAGTCCGGCATCGACAAGCTGAAGGAGACCCTGAAGGGTCAGGATACCGCCGCCATCAAGGCCGCAACGGAGGAACTGACGCAGTCGTTCTATGCCGTCAGCGAAAAGCTCTATCAGCAGGCCAACCCGCAGGACGCCGCCGGCGCCGCGCAGCCCGGTCCCGATGCCGGTGCGCAGAATGGCCAGTATTATGACGCCGACTACAAGGTAGTCGACGAGGACGACAACAACAAGAACTAAACGGAACGCCTGTGCGGGCGGGGCTGCGCCTCGCCCGCCTGACGTGCTTTCTGACAAGATAAGGGATAAGAGATAGACAAGAGAACATACCGTTTATCTTTTATCTCTTATTTTATCGTAGAGGAGTTTTCTATGGCAGACAAACGTGATTATTACGAAGTCCTCGGGATTTCCAAGGGCGCGTCTGAGGACGAGATCAAAAAAGCATATAAGAAGATGGCCCGGAAATATCATCCGGACCTGAATCCTGACAATAAAGAGGCAGAGGAAAAGTTCAAGGAAGTCAACGAGGCCTATGAGATCCTCTCCGATCCCGGCAAAAAGGCCCGGTATGACCAGTACGGACATGCGGGCGTGGATCCCAACTTCGGCGCCGGCGCGGGATTTGACGGCGGGTTTGACTTCGGGGATCTGGGCGATATTTTCGGCAGCTTCTTCGGAGGCGGCTTCGGCGGCGGACGCCGTACCAATCCCAACGCGCCGCAGCGGGGCGAGAGCATCCGGCTGTCGCTGACCATCAGCTTTGAAGAGGCGGCCTTCGGCTGCTCCAAGGAAGTGACGGTGGAGCGTATGGAGCAGTGCGGGACCTGCAGCGGCAGCGGCTGCGCCGCCGGCACGACACCGGAGGTCTGTCCGGAATGCCATGGCAGCGGTCAGGTTCAGGTGCGCCGCCAGACGCCGATGGGCGTGTTTGCCACCTCGGCGCCCTGCGGGCGCTGCGGAGGCAAGGGGCGCATCATCCATCAGCCCTGCCCGGACTGCAAGGGGACCGGCGCTGTCCGCAAGCGCAGGACCATCAAGGCCAGCATTCCGGCAGGCATTGACAACGGGCAGACCATTTCCATCCGCGGTCAGGGTCACACCGGCAAAAACGGCGGCCCTGCGGGGGATCTGCTGATTACGATCACCGTCCGGCCCCATGAGCTGTTCCGCCGGGATGGGACCAGCGTGCTGTGCGAGGCGCCCATCACCTTTGCGCAGGCGGTTCTGGGCGCGGAGCTGGAGATTCCCACCATTGACGGCAAGGTCAAGTATGAGCTTCCGGAGGGCACGCAGACCGGCACCACCTTCCGGCTCAAGGGGAAGGGCATTCCTTCCATCAACGGCCGCGGACGGGGCGACCAGTATGTTACCGTGTATATCGAAACGCCCAGAAGTCTGAACCGGGAGCAGAAGGACGCCCTGAAAAAGTTCGCGGAGACCATGGGCGACAACAATTACGAGGAGCGGCGGAAATTTTTCAAAAAATCCAAAAAGTGAGGGTTCTCCATGTATCTGGCTGACTATCACACCCATTCCAGAATTTCTCCGGACGCCGGCAGCTCTATGACCGCAATGGCACAATCCGCCATTGCGGCCGGATTGCAGGAGCTGTGCTTTACCGACCATGTGGAGCCGCTGGAGTGGGGATCCCTGCAGCTGCGTGCCTCCTATGACTGGGCGGCGATGCGTGAAGAGTACCGGACGGCCTGTGCCGCGGTGGGGGACCGGATCCGCCTGCGGCTGGGCATTGAGCTGGGAGACGCCCATAAGGCGTTTGCCCATACGGAGCGGCTGCTTTCCGGCGCGCCGGAGCTGGATTTTATCATCGGCTCTGTCCATATGCTGTCCGAACGGTTTGGAAGTCGGGATCTCTACTTCTTCGATCCGGAAAGCGAGGCGGAGGCGAAGGCGGGGATCGCCGATTATCTGAAGCAGGTGCAGGAGCTGGCGGAGTGGGGAAGGTTTTCCGTGCTGGGCCATTTGACCCTGCCGCTGCGGTATCTGAATGAAAATCGGGGATTCCACCTGACCTTTGACGGCTTTGAAGGGGAAGTGGAGAACATTCTGCGGACGCTGATCCGCAAGGGCTGCGGCATTGAACTGAATACCAATCGGGGCAACACGCCTCTGCCGGATGAGAAATGGCTGCGGATGTACCGGTCTCTGGGCGGAGAGATCATCACGCTGGGCACCGATGCGCACAGTCCGGACTACGTGGGGTGTGCGATCGAGCGGGGACAGCGGCTGCTGCGGACGTGCGGCTTTACCCGTTTTTGCACCTTTGAAAAGCAGCAGCCTGTGTGGCATGACCTGCATTGATTTTTCCGAAAAAACCGTGTAGAATAAAGAAATAATCTGAATCAACAGGGGGAACGAACTATGAAAATCGCACTGGGCTGTGACCACGGCGGCTATGAACTGAAGGAATTCATCAAGACGGTGCTGGAAAAGCTGGGACATACCTATGAGGATTGCGGCTGCTACGGACTGGAGAGCTGTGACTATCCTGATTTCGGCGCCGCAGCGGCCCGGGCCGTGGCAGAGGGAAGATGTGAGCGCGGCATCGTTGTCTGCACCACCGGCATCGGGATCTCCATTGCCGCCAACAAGGTCAAGGGCATCCGCTGCGCCCACTGTGCCGACTGTCTGCAGGCTGAGATGACCCGCCGCCATAATAACGCCAACATGATGGCGATCGGCGCAGGCTTCACCGGAAAAAACATGGCGGAACGCATGGTGGAGGTCTTCCTCTCCACGGAATTTGAGGGCGGCCGCCATGAGCGTCGGGTCGACAAGGTCATGGCGCTGGAGGCATAATCAGGAGCGGCTGCGCCGGAATTCTCTTTTTCAACGCAGGCGGAAAGCGAGGGGACGGGCATGGCATCATCCAGAGGCTATCGGAATTACCGCGGCCGCAGATCCAAGGGAAAAATCGCGCTGGTCGTGGTTTTGATTCTGGTGATTCTGGCGGCTGTGGCTGTGATGGCTTTGCAGCGGAACATCGTATACGATGAAGCCGGGGTTCCCCATTTGGAGGTGCCTTGGCAAAAGGAACCGGAAGAGGCGGCATTGCCGGATGTGGATCTGGTGGTACAGGAACCGGAAGGAGCGGACCTGCCTGCTTTGCAGGGATTTTCCGTGGAGGAAGGTCCCCTGACTGCGGAACGCTGGGAAACGGTCCGCAGCCGGAAGGAAGCGTTCGGGGAAGCGCCTGCCGTGGCGATCACCCTGAAAGACAGGCAGGGGCACGTGTTTTTTGACGCGGCCTCTGCGGTGCCGGACGCCAGAGAGCTGCGGGTGGACACCATGGCGGCGCTGGAGACTGCGCTGGAAGAAACGGAGTACGCCGTTGCGCGGATCGCCTGTTTCCGCGACCCGCTGGCTGCCAACAGCGATGTAGAAAAGCTGGGACTGGAAAACACCGGCGGCTATATTTTTTACGACGGCCGGAACAGTCAGTGGCTGGACCCTGCCAAGCCGGAGGCCAGAGCGTATCTGTGCGGCATCATCAAGGAGGCGGCGGCGCTGGGCTTTGACGAGATCCTGCTGACGGATGCCTGCTATCCCACGGAGGGAAAGCTGGAGAAGATCAACTATGGTACGGCGGAAAAAACCGCCAATCTCACGGCGTTTCTGGAGGAGGCACGGGCGGCGCTGGAGCCGTTCGGCACAGCCCTTTCCGTGGAGGTGCCGGCTTCTCTGGTGACAGAGGGGGCTTTGGAAGCGGCAGGTCTGACCCTTTCAGGGACAGCTTCCCGCGTGGACCGCATCTATGCCCCTGCGGCGCCGGAGGAGATCCGGACGCTGGAAGCGGCGGTCAGCGCGGCAGGGACCGCGGCGTTCGTTGCGGAGGTGGCGGAGCCGGCGCCGGAAGCTGACGGAAGCTGGCTTGTCCGCTGAATCCGTCGGAATCTGTGGATCCGGTATTTTGAAAAAACCTTCTGCGGAGGGACCGCGGAAGCAGCTGGGAGAGAGCGGCCCGCCTGCGGAGAACGCGCAGGCGAGCCTTCTCTGTGCATGGAACCGGATGAAAATGAATATTCATTCTGCATATACAGAGAAAAATTGGATGAAACGACCAAAAACCTCGGAATAATTGGATGGTTTCGGAGAAAAATGAAGTTAGATTGAAAACTAGAACAAATATTTATTCATTTTTTT
This sequence comes from Dysosmobacter sp., assembly GCA_026169195.1. Lineage (GTDB taxonomy): Bacteria > Bacillota > Clostridia > Oscillospirales > Oscillospiraceae > Oscillibacter. The sequence continues at coordinate 7,788 of JAPFEH010000007.1, forward strand.
TGAAAAAGTATTGACATTTTGCGCGGGCCGTGGTAAGGTATCCATTGTCAGCGGGAGGAAGGGTTTTCCACCCGCCGGCCACAAGAAAAACGCCACGTCCGTCTGGACGCGCATAGAATGATCAGAAAGGGAAGATTGTATCATGAAGAAGTTGTTTGCATTGCTGCTGACGCTGGCGATGGTCCTGAGCCTGGCCGCCTGCGGCGGAGAGAAGGAAGAGCCTGCCAAGACGGAGGAACCCGCCGGAACGGAAACGCAGGAGCCTGCCGGTGAGGCCGGCTTCACCACCGTGGAGGAGGGCAAGCTGATCCTCTCCACCAACGCCGAGTTCGCCCCCTATGAGATGCTGGACGACAGCGGCAACCCCATCGGCATCGACATGGAGGTAGGCGCCGCCATCGCTGAGAAGCTGGGTCTGGAGCTGCAGATCGACGACATGGGCTTTGACGCCGCCCTGCTGGCTGTTCAGAACGGCCAGAGCGACATCGCCATGGCCGGCATCACCGTGGACGAGGAGCGGCTGGAGGTCATGGACTTCACCGATTCCTACGCCACCGGCGTGCAGGTGGTCATCGTCAAGGAGGGCTCTGACGTGACTCTGGACAATCTGGGCGAGAAGATGATCGGCACCCAGATGGGCACCACCGGCTTCATTTACTGCACGGACGATTACGGCGAGGATCACGTGATCGGCTATGAGACCGGCGCTGTGGCTGTGCAGGCTCTGGTCAACGGCCAGATCGACGCCGTGGTCATCGACAACCTGCCTGCCCAGTCCTATGTGGAAGGCAACGAGGGCCTGACCATTCTGGACACCGAGTACGCCGTGGAGGATTACGCCATCGGTGTGAAGAAGGGCAACACCGCCCTGCTGGAGGCTGTCAACGCCGCCATGGCGGAGCTGAAGGCTGACGGTACCTTCCAGAGCATTGTGGATAAGTACATCAAGGCAGACTGAAATGAAAATGATGTCCGGCAGAAGGGCGGCGGAGAGCCGCCCTTCCCCGGCGTTTGGAAAGGAGGGGCCAAATGGAAGCGTGGCTGATGGATGTTGCCGACGGTTTTACAAAGGCCTTTATCACCGGTGACCGGTGGAAGCTGTATCTGAAGGGATTGGGCGTTACGCTGGAGCTGACGGTCATCGCTCTGGTGCTGGGCGTGATCCTTGGCGTGCTGGTGGCGGTGGTGCGTACAGCGCATGACCAGCAGCGGCCCGGCCGCCGCAATCCGCTGCTGGGATTGCTCAATGTGCTGTGTAAAGTGTATACCACTGTCATTCGGGGCACGCCCATGATGGTCCAGCTGCTGATCTGGGCCTTTGTGATCTTTGCCTCCAGCCGCAACCGCACCCTCATCGGCGCCTTCGGCATCGGCATCAACTCCGGCGCTTATGTGGCGGAGATCGTCCGCGGCGGCTTGATGAGTGTGGACATCGGGCAGAGCGAGGCGGGACGGTCTCTGGGACTTGGCTATCTGGACACCATGCGTTTCATTGTCATTCCTCAGGCGTTCAAAAATATCCTGCCGGCTCTGGGCAACGAGTTCATCACGCTGTTCAAGGACACCTCTCTGGTTTCCGCCATCGGCGGCGCGGAGCTGATTTATTATGCCAAGGCGGTGGGGGCCAAAACCTTTGACGTGATGTATCCCTACCTTGGCATTGCCTGCATGTATCTGGCGGTGGTGATGCTGCTGACATGGCTGCAGGGAAAGCTGGAAAGGAGGCTGCGTCAAAGTGATCGACGTTAAAAATCTGAGCAAATCCTTCGGGGATCATCTGGTGCTGGACGGCATCGACCAGCACATCTGCCCCGGGGAGAAAGTGGTGATTCTGGGGCCCTCCGGCTCCGGAAAGTCCACCTTTCTGCGGTGTTTGAACCTGCTGGAGACGCCTACCGGCGGTACGATCACCTTTGAAGGCACGGTGATCACCGATCCGAAGGTGAACATCGATCAGGTCCGCCAGAAGATGGGCATGGTGTTTCAGCACTTTAACCTGTTCCCCAACATGACGATCCGGAAGAACATCACGCTGGCGCCGGTGCGCACCGGCTTGATGAAGCAGGAGGAGGCGGATGAAGCCGCCACCGCCCTTTTGAAGCGGGTGGATCTGCTGGACAAGGCCGACGCCTACCCCAATCAGCTCTCCGGCGGACAGAAACAGCGGATCGCCATTGTTCGCGCGCTGGCTATGAAGCCCAAGGTGATGCTGTTCGACGAGCCTACGTCTGCGTTGGACCCTGAAATGGTGGGCGAGGTGCTGGATGTGATGAAGGAGCTGGCGGCAGAGGGCATGACCATGGTGGTGGTCACCCATGAGATGGGCTTTGCCCGGGAGGTGGGCAGCCGGGTGCTGTTTATGGACGGCGGCCACATTCTGGAGGAGAACGAGCCCCACGCATTTTTCTCGCAGCCCAAAAATCCCAGATTGCAGGAATTTCTCAGCAAGGTGCTGTAATCAGACCGGAAGTCCGGCATACACCGCGGTGTATGCCGGACTTTTCCGTCTGCCGGATAGGGAGGCAAAACGCTGCGGAGGGCTTTTCCCGAAAGGCGTTTGTACCTTTGTTACAGGTGCACAAAAAACCAAACTAATTTTTTGAGCAGAAAACAAAAAATTAGTTTCCTTCCGGCGGGGGATATGCTATCATGAGGAAGGACCCCGAACGGGGCAGTATACACAAGGGGGAAGACACATGGAAGAATCTGGATCCCGCAGGGAATTGTTGTTCCGGTTTCACGGCAGGCCGCCGCTGGGAGCATCTGTTTCGCTGGCATTGCAGCATCTGGTGGCTATGATCGTGGGCTGCGTCACGCCGCCCATCATCATCGCAGGCGCGGTAGGTCTTTCTCAGGCGGACCGGGTCCTTCTGATTCAGGCGTCGCTGGTGATGTCCGCCGTCTCCACGCTGCTGCAGCTCTATCCGCTGGGGCCGTATTTCGGCTCGGGGCTGCCGGTGATTCTGGGCGTCAGCTTTGCGTACCTGCCCAGCATGCAGGCCATTGCCGCCGGAGGCGGCGGGATTGCAGCCATCGCCGGCGCGATGGTGGTGGGCGGAGTTGTGGCGATTCTGGTGGGTATTTTCGTGCGGAGGATCCGCCTGTTTTTCCCGCCGGTCATCACGGGAACGGTGGTCTTTACCATCGGACTTTCCCTGTATCCGACGGCGATCAACTATATGGCCGGCGGTACTGCCAACACGGCGGAGGCCGTAGCGGCGCAGGGGCTTCCGGAGGCGATGATCTATGGCTCGTGGCAGAACTGGCTGATCGCCGCGCTGACGCTGGCGGTGGTGATGGTGCTCAATTACAAGGGCCGCGGCATCTGTAAGCTGGCGTTCATTTTGATCGGGATGCTGGCGGGATATGCGGCAGCCCTTTGCTTTGGCATGGTGGATTTTTCCGGTGTGGGGGCGGCGGACTGGTTCTCGCTGCCCAGAGTGCTGCACTTCGGGATCCGGTTTGATCCTGCCAGCTGTGCGGCGCTGGGACTTTTGTTTGCCATCAACTCCATTCAGGCCATCGGGGACTTTACCGCCACCACCGTTGGCGGCATGGACCGCCAGCCCACAGACCGGGAATTGCAGGGCGGCATCATTGCCTATGGCGTCAGCAATCTGGCGACGGCCTTTTTCGGCGGTCTGCCCACCGCCACCTTTTCTCAAAACGTGGGCATCGTGACCACCAACAAAGTCATCAATCGGACGGTGTTCACCCTGACCGGCGGTTTTCTGCTGCTGGCGGGGGTATCGCCCAAGTTTGCCGCCATGCTCACCACCATTCCCCAGTGCGTTCTTGGCGGCGCGACCATTACGGTGTTCTCCACCATTGCCATGACCGGTATGAAGCTCATTGCCTCGCAGGAGCTGACGGCGCGGAACACCACCATTGTGGGGCTGTCCGCCGCGCTTGGCGTGGGAATTTCGCAAGCCAGCACCGCACTGAGCCAGTTTCCGGACAGCGTGACCATGATTTTCGGCAAATCTCCGGTGGTCATTGCCACACTGATGGCGGTGCTGCTGAATCTGATCCTGCCCAAAGAAAAGCCTTGATGAAAAGGCATCCTCCGGAGCGTTCGGCGGGGGAGCGGTCAAAACGCAGCGTAAAAAGGGATACAACAAAGGCACAGCAGGAGATCCTGCTGTGCCTTCTGCTGTTTATCTGCGGACCGCTGCGGTCAGGGGCCGGGGGATTCCAAGGCAGCCATGCTGCGCTTGAACTGCACGGAAAAGAGAATGGCGGTGGTCGTTACGGCAAGGAAGTCTGCAACCGGCTCTGCCAGAAATACAGCGAACGCTTTGTCTGCGAAGAAACCGGGAAGAAGATAGATCAGGGGGATCAGCAAAATGATCTTCCGCAGAGTTGCCAGAAACAGGGAGGTTTTGGCATTGCCGAGGGCGATAAAGGTTTGCTGGCAGGCGATCTGGATGCCGAAGATGCCGGTGGCCGCCATATAGATCCGCAGGGAACGGGCGGCGTAGTCCACCAGAGCGGGATTGTTGTTGAAAATTTTGACAAACAGCTGGGGGAACAGCTGGACCAGCCCCCACAGCACCAGAGAGTAGGTCACGCAGGTCAGCAGCAGACACCGGAAGGCGTCCCGCACCCGCCGGGCGCTTCTGGCGCCGTAGTTATAGCTGATGATCGGCTGCGCGCCCTGCGTCAGCCCCTGCAGGGGCATCATGGCAAACTGCATGATGCTGGTGAGGACCGTCATGGAACCGACAGCCAGATCGCCGCCGTATTTCAGCAGACTGGAGTTGAAGCACACGGCAATGAGACTTTCGGTGGACTGCATGATAAAGGGGGAAAGTCCCAGCGCCAGACAGGGGAGGAACACGGAAGGAACCGGACGCAGGTTTTTCCGCCGCAGACGCCACCGGGTGGCGGGGCCTGTCAGGAAGCGAAGGACCCACAACGCAGAGACGGCCTGAGACAGAATCGTGGCCAGCGCTGCGCCCCGAACGCCCAGATCCAGAGCAAAGATGAAAACGGGGTCCAGAATCGTGTTCAGAATGGCGCCGATCAGCACGGTCCGCATACTGATGGAGGTGAAGCCCTGCGCGGTGATATAGGCGTTCATGCCCAGCGTGATCTGGACGAACAGGGTGCCCAGAGAATAGATGCGCAGATAGCTGAGCGCATAGGAGATGGTTTCACCGCTGGCGCCGAAAAGCAGCAGCAGCGGTTCGCTGAACAGCTGAAGCAATACGGTCAGAACCAGAGAAGCACACACCAGAAGGGTAAAGCTGTTGCCCATGATGCGTTCGGATTCTCCGGATTCGCCCCGTCCCTCAAAGATGGAGGCGCGGGGCGCGCCTCCCATGGCCAGCAGCGCGGCAAACGCGGAGATAATCATGATGACGGGCAGACATACACCGACACCGGTCAGCGCCAGCGTGCCGACGGTGTCCACCGGCTGCATATGTCCGATGTAGACACGGTCCACCAGATTATAGAGCATGTTGACAATTTGAGAAAGGATCGTGGGCAAAGCCAGTGAAAACAGGAGTTTCCGCACGTTTCCGGTGCCGAGATCCACAGATTTTTGATTCATTGAGAAGCCTCCTCCGCCAAATGAGCGCCATGGTCCAATACGATTTCCAGCAGGGTCTGCAGCTGCTGGGCCTGCGCGGGCGATAAACCCTCCAGCAGCCGTGCGCTGCAATACTGCTGAAGAGACTGACATTCCTTTGCCGCAGGGGCACCCTCTTCGGTGATGGAGAGGTGGACCACCCGCCGGTCTGCCGTGTCCGGCGTGCGGCGCAGGAGCCCCTCCGCACACAAAAGCTCCACGGCCTGAGAGACCTGAGATTTGGAGATTCCGCGGTACAGGGAGATATCCCGTGCGGTATCGAATGTGGGGTTGTTGGCAAGGAAGAGCAGCACGTGAACTTCCCGCATGGTCAGGCCGGTTCGTTCCAGCAGGGGAGCGAACTGGCAGGCGCAGAATTTTTCAAACTGCTGGTAAAATTGCAGCAGACGGGTGTAATTGACAGACACAGGGGTCCCCTTTCCATTTGTTTTTTACAAAAAAGTTTTTTCAGGAACAAATGAGACTATACCATGACGGACGCCCGAAGTCAAGGCTGCCGGCTCATGGAAGCGCGATTGAGAAAATGATAGAAGCTGCCGCGCGCACATCTCACGGTTCCCCTTTGGACTGATTCAGGAGCTCAACAAACTCCCTCCGTCGAAATGACGGAGGGAGTGATTTGCGGATCAATGCAGACAATCGGTTGGAATTTAACGAAGATACTTTAGTTTTATAGGGGAAAACTCCAATACAAAATGCGCCTGCTCAATGCCTGTACTTGGATAGGAGGTTGCAGCACGGAATTCTATATCGGCAATTTTGTGATGGTATTCGGGTTCACAGCTGCCCAGTGCAATATACTGGCAGCAGCAGTATTCCAACATTCCGTTTTCATCAGGCTCAAGAGGTGATGTTTCAAGGGGCTTCTCAATGTCAATGCCCAAAGAATCCAGATACATAGCGACATCTGGAAATGCGGATTTGACCTGCAATCTGTAATTACGGCAATAACCACAATCACACAACGAGGATTCTGTGATAGAATGATAAAACTCCCTTGTCCCTGAAACATTTACCTGCATCTGTCCGCACCTCCAGATTGTTTTCCTGCTTATTTTATCATATGGTTCTGCGCGATTCAATGGATGGTGAAACGGACAGAGACGAACCCCATCAGTCCGGAGGGAAAGCAGCACATCTTACCATTGACAAACCGGAGCAATCAAGGTATCATATGAATATGATATCAAATACCAGATTATGAGGAGAAAGATATGATTTGGAACATCGTGAGCGATAGTAGCTGTGATCTGCGGACAGAAGATTTCTCCAGCGAAAAGGTCGGATTTGAACTGGTTCCCCTGCGGATTCAGGTGGGCAGCCGGGAATTTGTGGACAACGACCGGCTGGAGGTTCCCGTGATGCTGACTGCCATGGCAGAGGAGAAGTCTGCTTCCTCCACGGCCTGCCCGTCGCCGGCGGCCTTTGCCCGCGCCTTTGAAAAGGGCGACAAGACGATTTGCTTCACCATTTCCGCCAACCTGTCCGGCACCTACAATGCCGCGGTTCTCGGGCGGGAGATGGTGCTGGAGGAGCATCCGGAAAAGGAAATCTGCATCATTGACTCCAAAGCCACTGCGGGGGCAATGGTGCTGCTGATCCGGAAGGCCAAAGAGCTGATGGAAGCGGGCGGCGACGGAGACTTTGAGGAGATCTGCGCCCGGCTGCGGCTGTATCAGGCGGCGCTGCGGACCTGCTTCACGCTGGAGAATTTTGATAATCTCATTAAGAACGGCCGGATGCGGCCGCTGGTGGGCACGCTGCTGCATTCTCTCGGGATCCATGTGATTGCGGACGCCACTCCGCAGGGCACCATCCACGTGGCGGACAAGGCGCGGGGAGAGGCCAGAACGTACAGCGCCATTACCGCGCTCATGAAGGCCAGCAAGGACTGCGCGGGTGCAGAGGTGGTGATTTCCCACTGCGAAAACAGCACCGGCGCGTTGAAGCTGAAGGAGCGGATTCTGGCGGATCTTCCGGTGAAAAGCGTGGATGTGATCCCCTGTCGGGGACTCACCAGCTTTTATGCCATGGAAAAGGGCCTCATTGTCGGCTATTGAGTACCGGAGAATGCTCGGCAGGAGCATCGCCGGAGCTTGCAAAAGAGGAAACTCCTCCGTATGAGCGATCATACGGAGGAGTTGTTTTGAAGTAGGTGTGCGAGCCTGCCGCCTGTGAGCGCGGAGCCGTTCGGGCGGGTCCGTTACTCCCTGCTTCCGATCCAGTAACAGCCGGCGCCAAGGACCGCGGTTGAGATCCGGAGCCCGTCCAGATATATGCTATATACGCTAGATTTCATCAGAACATCAAATAAAAAGTAAACAACTGCAAATACAATGACAGAAAGAATGGCTCTCTCCATGCTCCGATTCATGTCCGGCACCTCCGTATACATCGTCCGCGTCCTGCGGATTGTGGAAAGTCCGCGCCGGCGGGCGCGCTGATGGTGCCTCAAGGATACCATAAATCCATGGACAAGTCCAGCTGTTTGGCAGTGAAATGCGGGAACGTCCGGACAGAAAATCTGTCCGGATGTTCCCCTTTGCGCGGAGATTTCGGCAGCATGGCGGTTTGCAGGCGTTTTCTGTGACATGGACGGAGCGCCCGTCCCCTCTGCCGGTGGGGCCTGCTCAGGAGAGCAGCAGTTTGTCGTCTGCTTCGTCAGAGCCGCTGACCTTGCTGAACAGCTCCAGCAGCTGGGGAACGGTCAGCTTTTTCTTTTCTTCGCCGGAGACGTCGATGACGATGCGGCCGTTGTACAGCATGATGAGCCGGTTGCCGTGGGCAATGGCGTCTTTCATGTTGTGGGTGACCATCATGGTGGTCAGGTGGTTTTCTGCCACGATGCGGTCGCTCAGCTCCAGCACCTTGGCGGCGGTCTTGGGGTCCAGCGCCGCGGTGTGCTCATCCAGCAGCAGCAGCTTTGGCTTTTGCAAAGATGCCATCAGCAGCGTCAAAGCCTGCCGCTGTCCGCCGGAGAGCAGTCCCACCTTGCTGGTGAGCCGGTCCTCCAGCCCCAGATCCAGACCGTGCAGCAGCGCCTGATACCGGTCTTTTTCCGCTTTGGACAGGCCCCATTTCAGTCCGCGAGGCTGTCCGCGGCGGGCAGCCAGCGCCAGATTTTCCACGATCTGCATGGTGGGCGCCGTGCCCATCATGGGGTCTTGGAACACGCGGCCAATGAATTTCGCCCGCTTGAACTCCGGCAGGCGGGTCACGTCCGTTCCGCCGATGGAGATGGTGCCGGCGTCCACGGGAAAGGTGCCGGCTACGGCATTGAGCATGGTGGATTTGCCGGCGCCGTTTCCGCCGATGACGGTGCAGAAGTCGCCGTCCTCCAGCGTCAGACTGATCCCCCGCAGGGCCTGCTTTTCATTGACGGTACCGGCGTGAAAGGTTTTCCAGATTTCTTTGATCTCAAGCATGGTTGGCACCTCCGTTGACCGCTGCGGGCTTGATCTTGGCATGGGTGTACTTGCCCTTCCAGTAGGGGATGGAGAGGAACACAGCCACCACCGCGGCGCTGAGCAGCTTCAGATAGTTGGCGTTCAGCCCCATGGCAAGAACCGCCTGAATGACAATGTAATAGAGGATGGCGCCGATGGAGACTGCCAGCAGCTTCAAGCCGAAGTTGCGGAAGAGCTTAGAGAAAACCACATCGCCGATGATGACGGCAGCCAGACCGATGACGATGGCGCCGCGGCCCATGTTGATCTCGCTGGCGCTGTTATACTGGGCCAGCAGCGCGCCGGAGAGCGCCACCAGCGCGTTGGAGAGCATCAGACCCAGCACCTTGCAGAAGTTGGTGTTGATGCCCTGCGCCCGCGCCATGTTCTGGTTGGAACCGGTAGCGCGCAGAGAGCAACCCAGCTCCGTGCCGAAGAACCAGTACAGCACCAGAATCACGCCGATGGTGAACAGTCCCACCACAAAAATGGGATGGCGGTAGAAGGGACGGGAACCATTGGATACATCCTTCACAAAGCGCAGGGACACCAGAAGCTTATCCAGCATTTCCGGCGTGGTGACATTGATGGCCACAGTGGCCTTCATCCCCATGATCGCCATGTTGACCGACCAGAGACTCAGCTGCGTCAGGATGCCTGCCAGAATGGCAGGGATGCCGCAGAAGGTGTGCAGCAGACCGGTCACCAAACCTGCCAGACTGCCTGCCGCCACAGAGGCCAGCAGCGCCATCCACAGATTGGTACCGCCGGTAAACAGGACCACGAACACGGCGGCGCCGGTGCAGAAGGAGCCGTCTACCGTCAAATCGGCGATGTCCAGAATCTGATAGGTAATGTACACACCGATGGCCATGATCCCCCAGATCAGACCTTGGGAAACGGCGCCCGGCAGTGCGTTGATGAAATCCAGCATGGTTGAAACATCCCTTCTTCTGGTTGTAGAAATGTGCGGAAATGCGCGGGAACTCAGGCGATGGCTTCGTAGCCATCAGGTGGAGTCAGCCCCAGATCGGCACAGATGGCCGCGTTGTACTTCTGGGTGAACTGAGGCGCGTATTCAATGGGCATTTCGGAAACATCCGCCTCGCCGGTCAGGATTCTGACCGCCATGTTTCCCGTGGCAACACCCAGATCATAGTAGCTGATGGACAGGGTCGCCACACCGCAGCCGCTGCAGATGCCCTCTTCGCCTGCGATGATGGGCACGCCTGCGGGACGGGCGATGTTGTCGATGATGCCGGCGTTGTTGGCGCAGGTATTATCGGTAGGCACATAGAGAACATCGCTGTTGTCCACGGCGCTTTGGGTCACAGAGGACATATCATTGGTGTCGGAGAAGGGATACTGGGTGCAGGAAAGACCCAGCTTTTCCAGCTCCGCCTGCACGGTATCCACCTGATACTGGCTGTTGGCCTCTGCGGAGCAGAACAGCAGACCCACGGTTTTTGCGTCGGGGAACCACTCCTTGACCATGGCGGCCTGCTTGTCCAGCGGCGCCAGATCGGAGGTGCCGGAGACATTGGTGCCCACGGTGCCGGAGAAATCATTGATGCCCAGAGCCACGCCGTATTCTGTGACGGAGGTGCCCAGAACGGGGATGCTGCTGGTGGCAGCCACAGCGGCCTGCAGGGCGGGCGTGGCGTTTGCCAGAATCAGATCCACGTCGGCGGAGACGAAGCCGTTGATGATGGTGGCGCAGGTGTTGCTGTCGCCGGCGGCGTTCTGGGAATCAAAGGTCACACGGTCTCCCAGCGCTTCCTTCAGGGCGTCCTGAAACCCCTGAGTGGCGGCGTCCAGCGCGGGATGGGGAGCCAGCTGGCAGATTCCAACGGTATAGGTTTGTTCTGCGGGATTTTCGGGCTCCTGCGCGGAGGGCTGTTCCGCGGTACCGCCGCAGGCGGTCAGACTCAAGGCCATGATGCCGGCCAGCATGGATGCAAACAACTTCTTTTTCATCATGTCAATCTCCTTCATCTTTAACCAGATTTTTGAGAATACTATAAAAAACGGCCCTGCCGGTGAGGCAGGCCCGCTCCTTACAAAAAGGCGGTGATGATGCTCAACCGTGCTTCAGATATGTTTGATCCGGCCCGCAAAGCGGACCTGCAGATAGCGGAAACAGGAACGGGCAGTCTGGCGGTGCATGTGGTTGATCGTGTGCATGACGGCGGCTCCTTTCCTTCTGTTTGTCAGAGATTACTTTTTCAATATATAGCTTTAAAGGGATAAAGTCAACTGTAATTTTTCACAAAAGCGCCGGAAGCGCTTGGGTGGTTTTTTAGGAGACACGGAAAAATTCTGCCGCCTTGCATCCCTTGAAGCCGGAGACAGCCTGTGATAAAATCAGAATAAACATTCGCCGCGGCAGGAGAGAACCTTCAGCCTGTCCGGACGGAAAGAGGTGCGGGATGAATCACTTTCAAAAAATTGCCGGCCGGCTGGAATCCTGCGGGTTGGACGCCATGCTGCTGACGGGAGAGGCGAACCGCTTTTACGGAGCGGGCTTCCACTCGGCGGGGACCGACGGTGTGGCTTTGGTGACGCGGGACGACGCCTATTATTTTACGGACTCCCGCTATACGGAAGCCGCCGCCCGCTGCGTGCAGGGAGCGCAGCTGCGGGAGACCGGACGGGGCAGAGGATACGGCACGCTGGTGCAGGAGGTGGTGGAAGAGAAGCGCCTGCGCCGGATGGGGTTTGAGGACGCCTATATGACGGTGCAGGACTATGAGCGGTACCGGAAGGTCCTGACCTGTGAGCTGGTGCCTGCCACGGATCTGCTGTGGGAGCTGCGGATGGTCAAGGATCTGGAGGAGCTGGAGGCGATGGAGGCCGCCCAGCGCATTGCGGAGCGTGCGCTGGCGGAGATCGTGAAGGAGATCCGTCCGGGCGTCACGGAAAAAGAGATCGCAGCCCGCCTGCAATATCTGATGCTGCATTTCGGCGCGTCGGATATGTCCTTTGACCCGATCGTGGTGTCCGGACCCAACGGCAGCCTGCCCCATGGCGTTCCCTCGGAAAAGGAGATCGCGCGGGGGGAGTTCGTTACCATGGATTTTGGCTGTGTGTACGGAGGGTACTGCTCCGATATGACCCGCACCGTGGCGGTGGGCTTTGTGACGGAGGAAATGCGGATGGTGTACGAGACCGTTCTGACCGCGCAGAAGGCGGGGATCGCCGCCGCTGCCGGCGGCGTTTCCGGAAAGGCGGTGGACGGCGCTGCCCGGGCGGTCATTGAGCAGGCCGGATATGGAGCGTATTTCGGGCACAGCTTCGGCCATGGCGTGGGCGTGGAGATCCATGAGGCGCCCAACGCCTCTCCCATGAATGAAACGCCGCTGCCGGCGGGGGCGGTGATCTCAGCGGAGCCGGGAATTTATCTGCCCGGACGGATGGGCGTCCGCATTGAGGACGTCATCGTGCTGACCGAAACGGGCTGCCGGAACCTGACGCGGGCGCCCAAGGAGCTGCTTGTTTTGTAAAAAAACGGAAGACCGGTCAAAAATCCGCGGAAGCAATCGTTTCCGCGGATTTTCTTGGTGAAAGGTGCCGTTGACAAAGCCGTTTCAGGGAATCATAATGGACATACGATATTTTTTTCCACATAAGGAGAACCGTTCATGGATACGATTTACATTACCGGACACCGCAATCCGGATACCGACTCGATCGTTTCCGCCATGGCCTATGCGGCGCTGAAAAATGCGCTGGGCCAGCGGGAGTATCAGGCGGCGCGTCTGGGTCAGATCAGCGATGAGACGCAGATGGTGCTGGACTATTTCGGCGTTCAGCCGCCCCAGCTGATTACCAACGTGCGGACGCAGGTGCGGGATCTGGACTATGATACGCCCCCCACCCTGTCTCCTGCCGCCACGCTGAGCAGAGCATGGCAGATCATGCAGGCAGACCGGATCTCGGTCCTGCCGGTGGTCAATGAGGACGGCACCCTTTACGGAATGCTGTCCGCCGGCGATGTGGCGAACTACGATATGCGTTCCGTGCGGGATCCTGTGGTGGGCCGGGTGCCCATTTACAACCTGCTGTCGGTGCTGGAGGGAAAGATCATCAACACCGCCTCCGGCGGTCAGCTGCGGGACGAGATCTCCGGTGAGATCGTCATTACGCTGCCCACCTGTCAGGAAAACCTGCTGTTCTCCTCGCCGGATACCATTGTGGTCTGCGGCGACCAGCCGGAGATGATCCGGCGCGCTTTGGAGGTCGGCGTCAGCTGCGTCATTGTCTGTCAGGCAGAGGTGCCCATGGAGCTGCGGGATCTGGAAACGGAGGCCTGCATCATCTCCACGCCCTTCGACCCCTACCGTGCCGTGCGGCTGATCTGGCATGCCCTGCCCATCTCCCATGTCTGCAAAAATGCGTCGCTGGTGTCCTTCCATCTGGACGACTACATCGACGACGTAAAAAACACCGTGCTGGAAAGCCGGTTCCGCGCTTATCCCATTCTGGATGAGAACGAGAAGGTGGTGGGGACTCTGTCCCGCTACCACCTGCTGCGGCCCCGCCGCAAGCGGGTCATCCTGATGGACCACAATGAGCGGGCACAGTCCGTTCCCGGTCTGGAGCAGGCGCGGATTCTGGAAATTGTAGACCACCACCGTCTGGCAGACATTGAGACCGGCGATCCCATTTACGTCCGCAATGAGCCGGTGGGCAGCACCAATACCATCGTGGCGGGCATGTATCAGGAAAAAGGCCTGATGCCCTCCGCCAAAATGGCGGGATTGATGGCGGCGGCCATCGTGTCCGACACCGTCATGTTCAAGTCGCCCACCTGCACGCAGCGGGACATTGATGTGGCAAACCGCATGGCGCGGATCGCCAATGTCTCGCTGGAGACCTTGGGCAAGACGATTTTCTCCGCCACCAGCGGCGATCCCAAGGATGTGGAGACGATTTTGAAAACGGACTACAAGGAATTCCATATCGCGGGACATGATCTGGCGGTGAGTCAGATCACCTGTATGGATTCCGAACGGCTGCTGGACCGGAAGACGGAATTTCTTGAGGTGATGCAGGAGCTCCGGAAGAAGCGGAAATTTGATCTGGTGGTGCTGATGATTACCGATGTGCTGCTGGACGGCTCGCAGCTGCTTTTCGCCGGTGACGAGGAGACGATCCGGCAGGCCTTCCATGTGGAGGGGGACATGGATCACAGCGTGTTCCTGCCGAAAATCATGTCCCGGAAAAAACAGGTCATCCCCATGCTGTCGGCTCTGTGGGGATGAGCCGGCGGCTGACGGCGCCGCCATGCCGGTCATATTGATGAAAAATCCTCCGTATGATGGTGTTCATACGGGGGATTTTTTCTGCGGAGGCACCGGAAAAAACAGGAGGCGGAACCCGAAAGCTATTGTGTTTTTATACAAATAATTTACTAAAATAGCGTTAACCAAAGGTTAAAGTTTACAAAAGCGGCTGCCTTGACAAGCGGAATGTTCCTGTGTATCATGAAAATCAAAGGTATTCATCCGGATCCGCTGGAAGACCTTCGCAACCCTGAAAAGGCGGCTTGGCCAGCCGCTTTTTACACACCGCAGCGCTGCATTTCCCGCATTCCCCCGTTTCCCCCGTCGGACCCATGTGTCTCATACGCAGAACAGGAGAGAAAGAAGGAGGAGTTCAAATGGGTAAAGGCAAATACACAGCGCGCAGCATCATCGTCCGCTGCATCGTCATTATGGTGGGTGTCATCATCACCGCCTATGGCGCGGAGGCATTCGTGCTGGCAAATCTGGGCAGCGACCCCGTAACCGCGTTCGTTCAGGGACTGGGCAAGGTTCTGAGGCTGGAATTCGGCAATGCCATGAATGTCTTCAATATCGTCTTTTTTGTGATCATTTTGATTTTCAACCGCAAGACCATCGGTATCGGCACCGTGCTGTATACCTTCACACTGGGCGTGTTCTGCACCATGCTGGATCCGTGGATCCGTGCGGTGATCGGTGCGGAACCCACGATGGTTTCCCGTGTGGTTCTGATCGTCACCGGTACCATCGCGCTGGGCATCGGCCTTGGCTTCTACCAGTCCGCGGAATTTGGCTGCGGCCCGTCTGACGCGTTCAACCAGACCATGGCCAAGAAGCTGAACCTGCAGCTGCGCTGGTGGCGCATCATCTTTGACGTGATCATGGTGGTGGGCGCGCTCATTATGGGCGGCGTGGTTCATGTGGGTACGCTGGTGGGCATGTTCCTGGTCGGCCCCGTGCTGGGTCCCGTGCTGAATAAGATGGCTCCCATTGTCAACAAGTGGTCCGGAAACGAGGACATTGCCTACGAGGCAAAGTGACCCTCGCGCTTCCGGCAGCAGAAGACGGATGAACTGAACGGTTTTTTAAGAAACAGAAAGGTGGTACATTGATTATGGCAGAGAAAATGATGGGTGTTGTATATCATGGCGTCAATGACCTGCGCTTTGAGGAACGCGATATTCCGAAGATTCTGGATCCCCGGGATGCCATCGTAAAAGTCGGCATGTCCAGTATTTGTACCAGCGATTTCCATATCCGCAACGGCGCAGTCCCCATGGCCAAGGAAAACACCATTCTGGGCCATGAATTTGCCGGCGAGGTCGTGGCTGTGGGCGATGCGGTCAAGCATATCAAGCCGGGCGACCGGGTGGTCGCCAACGTGGAGACCTTCTGCGGCGAGTGCTTTTTCTGCAAGCGCGGCTATGTCAACAACTGCGTGGAGGGCGGCTGGTATCTGGGCTGCCGGATCGACGGCTGCCAGACGGAGTATGTCCGCGTTCCCATTGCCGACAATGGTCTGGTTCGGATTCCCGATCATCTGGATTATGAGGATGTTCTGGCGGTCAGCTGCATCCTGCCCAGCGGCTATTTCGGCGCGGAGCTGGCGGAGATCCATCCCGGCGACACGGTGGTGGTGCTGGGCTGCGGCCCCTGCGGCTATACCGCGATGATGAGCGCCCGCCTGTTCGGACCGGCACGGATCATCGCCGTGGACCGCCATGACGAGCGCGGCCAGTTTGCGCTGGATCAGGGCTGGGCGGACACCTTCATCAACTCCGCCAAGGAGGACGTGGAGGAAGTGGTGAAGAGCCTCACGGACGGCCGCGGCGCAGACTCCGTCATCGAGATGGCGGGCAAGGACGATATTTTCCAGCTGGCATGGAAGATCGCCCGTCCCAACGGCATCATTGCCCTCATCGCCATGTATGAAGAGGATCAGACCCTGCCGCTGCCCAGCATGTACGGCAAGAACCTCACGTGGAAGACCGGCGGCGTGGATGCCTGCAAGGATCAGATGCTGGTGGATCTGATCGCCTGCGGCAAGCTGAATCCCCGTCCCCTGTTCACCCACAAGATGCCCTTGAACGACATTATGCGTGGTTATGAGATCTTTGAGAAGCATCTGGACGGGTGCATCAAGGTCGCGATCACGCCCTACGAGGACCGCTGAGAAAACTGTCCGCTGTTCCGGTCGGATACGGCGGAAAGCTGAAAATGAAAAAAGCCCCCTCCGGACGGCTGTACTGCACAGGTCCAGTAAAAACGGACAATAGACAAAAAGCCCCCTGATGTAGGAAAATAAGAGTACTACATCAGGGGGTATTATCATGTCCGAGAGAAGGTATACACATATCCAAGAGCTTCTCCCCGTAATCAATACGATGA
>JAPFEH010000044.1 GCA_026169195.1 Dysosmobacter sp.
CCCGGATATTGCGGCGGAACTTTTTCCGGGAACCGACCCGGCCAAGCTGTCCTTTGCCGAGATGGTGGACTTTTTGAAGCTCAAGCGGTTCGGCAGTCTGGTGGATGACGAGATGGATCAACAAGTTTTCATTATGGATCTGTCCTTCAACCCGGAGATCACCGACGAGTTGATGGTAATCTACTTTGACTTAAACCAGGAGATTTTCTGTATTACCCATGAAAGCTGATGAAAGAGAATTGCCTATGGAAAAAGCGACTGCTGTTAATACCTGCTTAGGTGTTTTGAAGGAACGGGACTGCATCTATCTGGATCAGGTGAAACGGGATGATCTGAACAATCTGACCTTTACGGGGGACATCAATGGCCATCTGATCTCTCAGCCCAGGGACGAAAAAGACTGGTTTCCCTACACACTCACCTTCCGGCGGGTGCTGGCTTATTTTTCCTGTGAACTGGACACCTATGAAAGTCTGGCTGAAACGGGGCGTCTGGATGGCAGTTCTTTTGACTTGATCGAGGACAGCTTCTGGCTGAAGTCCCTGCCAGTGCGGGAGGATTTTGATAAAAGCTTCTATCGGCACTATCGGCTGTTTACATACGATGTGGTTTACAACATCATTGCGGTTTCCTATGAGTTTGCGGCGGAGTTATAACAGTCTGGAGCATTGAGCGGATACTGCCAAAAAGGAGGTATAGTGATGAAACAGAACCAGCATCGATCGGAGCATCTGCCCACACTTCTGGTTCAGCAGATCCGCCTGCACTGGTACAAAGACTGCCGGGGCGGAAACGGCGCTGTACAGCGGAATCAATATCCCAAAGCCATGCGGCTGCCGAAAGACTTCTTCTCCTCCTATTATCCCCTTCGCCCGTCTACACACTTTGTATTTATTTTGCAGGAACCTGACGGATTTCATATCAAAAAGGAGTACCACAGGCTGATGCCATGGAAAGCAGACGGCACAATGCGGCTCCAACCTTTTGAACTGATTCAGCAGGAATCCGGAATCCATGTGCGTTACCGCTACGATTGGCATATTGGTGCGATGCCGGAGCGATATACCTACGATAAAACCGGACAAAAACTCCCCCTCAATGAGCTGGCGTTGGATTTGATGTCTGGTGATTACGGGCGGGCTGTCTGCAACGGGAGGTTCCGTGACTGGGACACCGGGATCTGGTATTATGAGCTGGACATTTTGAATGTGATGCCGCTGGCAGAACCCACCGACGCATTGACCAGTTTTACGGACAGAGAACCGAATCAGATATATACCCGGATCGACCGGCTGTGGTGACGAAAGACAGGAGGATAACAGTATGCTTTCCACAAAAGATTTATCCGGCCTACCCGATGCGGAGCGCCTGAAGAACTTCTGCAAAGGGCTGGCGGCGCTGGACATCATCATGCTGGAGGAGGAATGGAGTTTCATCCGCCACTATACCTACAACCCCGCATGGCGAAAAGGCAAGGAGGCGTTCTTTGCCACCGATGGCAGCGACCAGAGCATGATCGTCTTATTCGCGCCCGAAGGTTGCGTGATCAACGGTGTGGATTCCGAACTCTACGACTGGGAGGAAAAACTCCCCCGTGTCGAAGACCTGACGGATGGGATGCCCCCTGCTTTGAAAAAGCTTATGTGCAGCCGCGAGGTCAAAAAGATGAAAAGCACCTTCTGCGTCTGGACGGAAGATGGCGTTATCTGGCACTGCAACCCCATGGATGGCGAGGACGCATCCAAGGACCTGCTCTCCATGATTGATGGCAATCCACAGACCTATGTGGAGTACGGGAAGTGGTTTCCCGCCGACCTGCCTTTGGAAGCGGTCCGCCAGCTTGCAGACGGGGTATCGGTGACAACAGAACTGGTCGCTGCGCTGAATCCCAAGCGCAGCGACTGGGAGGAGATTAAGATGGGGCTGAACAAAATCGGGTATCCGAATGAACTTTGATATGCAGCAGACAGGAGATGATTTGAATGATCAAAGAACGCATCCCCATCTCCGGCGATCTCAAAAGCAAGGTCAGGCAGCTGATGGAGTACGCCGGATGGCAGGAAGGGCGAAAAGTGGACATCTCCATTGCGGAGCAGTATTACGCCGACCACGGCGTCCCGATGATGAAGACCACCCAGCGGTTTTACCGCAAGTATTTCGGCCTGTGCTGTGAGTGGTACCTGGCGCAGAAAAAGCTGAAATGGGCGGCGGACTTTGAGTTTGCTTTGTTTCCTTATCTGGTCAATGGGATCAAAAATCATTTGGAAGAATCCTATTTTCGGGATATGTCCGGCTGTGAGCTGGCGGAAATTGAGCAGGCAGCCGGTCAGAAGTGCCAGCCCATCGGTCACATCGGCTACTACCCGGCAGAGGTTTGGATCTCGGAGTACGGGAAACTGTATGCGAAATATGAGTATCAAGACGAGATCGAGTGCTTTCCAGATGTGTTTGCCCTGATCGAGCGGGAACTGCGGCAGTGCAACTTTGATTCCGCTGCCATGAAAACCGTTGAGATGCTGGACGGAAAAATATAAGGAGGGACCACCATGAATATCAAAGAAAAGCTGGAATCGCTGGGTAAAAACAGCGTTGAACTGAAAATATCCAGAAAAGAAACATACAAGCTGGGCGCTACCCGTTTTGGCGGGCGGCCGGATGTACCGGCTGATTTCGTGTGGCCTGCTTATGAGGGCGAAAGCTACGATCATGTGGTAAAGGACCGTCCTCTCACCTTTCTGGCCCAGTTCAACTGTGAGGAGCTGGTTCCATTTGACACGGAGCATCTTCTGCCTGACCACGGCCTGCTCTCCTTCTTCTATGAAACGGATACCCAGTGCTGGGGCTATGACCCCAATGACAAGGGCTGCGCCCGCGTCTATTGGTTCGAGAACATTTCCGTTCTGTCCGCTGCAAACTTTCCTGCGGATATGGAGGAAGACTTCAAATTCCCCATGGTCAAGGTCAAGCTGGCTCAAAAAACTTCCTATCCCTCATGGCAGGACTTCCGCGAGATGTTCCCGGACGAGGAGGATGATGACGCCTTTTATGCTGCTAGGGATGAACTGACTGGTGAGAACCCGGAGGATCCGGAGGATCGCTCCCAGCTGCTGGGCTGGCCCGATGTGATCCAGAACAGTATGTTCAGCGAGTGCGACCTAGTGACACAAGGCTACTATCTGGGCAACGGCTGGGTCAAGATCCCGAAGGAGGTTCGCCAGCAGGCGGAGGAAACGGCCCGAGACCGCTGGATGCTGCTGCTCCAGCTGGATACCGTGGAGTGCGGTGACTTTGAGCTGATGTTCGGAGACTGCGGGCACATCTATTTCTACATCACCAAAGAGGATCTGGCGGCCCGCCGCTTTGACCGCGTGTGGCTGATCCTCCAGTGCTACTGAGGGATGTCCAAGATGCTACAGCCGATCACGAACACAGAGCCGGTAGACAATGAGTTCTTCCTGCGGGACGGAGCGGTCTATTTCTCCGGCCTATATGAAAACGGTCTGCTCAAAGGTGTTGCACCCAAAAACTTCTGCTGCTGGCATTACTGGGGCAGGTCCTCCACGGCCTGCTTTCTCGGCGGGATTCGCCTGCGTGGAGCAGACCCTGCATCGTTTCGGGTGTTAAACTATGCCTACGCCATGGACAAAACGGCAGTCTACACCACCACCAGCGGGAGAGTCCCCGAAGCAGATCCGGCAATCTTTCAGGTGCTGGACAACGGCCGGAACGATTCGGGTGCGCCTCAGGGCTATGCAAAAGACAGCCGGCAGGTCTACTTCCACAACGGGGACGGCAGGGTGAAAATCATCAAGGGTGCGGAAGTTTCCTCTTTCCGCTCATTGGGCGACACTTATTTTGCCAGAGATGATAAGCGGATCTACGCCTACGGCAAGCAGCTCCCCAAGGCAGATCTGGCGAGCTGGGAACTGCTTGGACACTGGTATTCCCGCGATGCCAGACGGGTGTACTACCTCAATCGAGAGATCAAAGGGGCGGATCGGGACAGTTTCACGGTATGTACCCCGCTGGACGCGCCTCCGCTTGCCGATCATCTGGCCCGTGACAAAGACCATTTTTACCAAAATGATGAGATGATAGAAGAACCGCTGTGGCTGGAACGGCTGCACGAAATGACCCAAGAACCGTAAACGGAGGAAAACGGCTATGGACTATTTGAAAATATTGCATGAAAACCCTGATTTGGCAGAGGAATTTGATTCGCTTTTTGACTTCTTCCTGCTGGATGAGTTATCCCCGCGGGATGACGCGGAAGGCCGATGCACCTTTTCCCTGCCCGGCATGGCATTTGCCCGAGATGGCTCCGGCGGAGAATACCACCTGTTGGAAGATGGCTCCATCGGCTATTACAGCAGCGAAGGTGAGGCAGGCCGTCTGGCTGAGAGCATGGATGACCTTTTTTCACTGATTGTGAGCTGCATCTGCTGGCACGACTGCTGTGACGCAAGGGAGTATGTAGATTCCAAAACACTGGAGGAATATGGGCAGAGACAGCGTAACACTAACTTGGAAGATATGGATAGGGACAGCTTGCGGCGGGTGTCTGATGCGCTCGGCATCCCTGCCGGTGAGCCGCTGGCTCCGGTTCTGGAGCGATTCCGCAAAACAACCCAGCGTGAGCCTCTGTATCAGTGTATATTCCACGAGGACGACGGAAGCCTGACCGAATCATACAGCCTGATGTTTGAATAGAAAGGGAAACAAGTGGATTTCTACATTTGGCGCAATCAAATCATTCAGAATCCCCGAAACATTGTACCGCTGAAATTCGGAATGTCACAGGATGAGGTCATGGAAATCTTCGGGAAGCCCGATGCCGTTTCCACGATGAGAAGCGGCGGGAAGCCTTTAATCCTCAAATATCACGACATAGAACTGCATTTTGATGGAAAAGCCCATCATGGACTCCATTTGATTTATAGCGACGATGAGATCGAGTTGAGCACGACTGCCGAGCAAAGAGAAAGGAGCAATCCCTATGAAAGCATTTGACCCCGATTATAAACTGCTGGACGAGATGTATCAGGACGATTACTATCCTGCTTTTCTGGTAGACAAGGTAAAAGACGAACTCCAGAAGGTCATCGACCTGCTGGAGAGCGGCGAAACCGACACCGAAGCGGTGCAGGAAAAACTGGACGAGGCTGTCTGCGGCATCAATGACCTCCAGGATGAATTTTATGAGAACGACAGCGAGATCGAAACCGTGGCACGGGATTGTATCGGCGTTACTGTGGACTACATTTTGAAATTGTTTGGCATTCCCATTGATATGGAGGAGGCCATCCGGGAAAGGGACTGGTGAATACGATGGCAATTGAAGATATGTTTGGCGACCTGGATAAGATCGACATTCTGGCAGAAACCAAAGCCGGAGAAGTGGTGATGGTTTTGGTCTGCAACGGCTTTATTGACGGCTCCCCGGAAACGCAGAAGGCCCTGCTGGACAAGATGGAGGGCTATCTGAACCACACCCAGAGTGAGGAGTTTCAAAAGGAATATGGTGGCTGGCCCGTGATTTTGCGTGTGACCCTTGGCCGGGAGCCGGATGAGCACATTCTGGCCCTGCTCAGCAAGTGTCCTGCTTGGGCGGCGGACTATGGCGTAAAGCTGGAAATTGAAATTGGAGGAAAACAGGTACGCATTGTAGAGAGCTGACCTATGCTTAAATCGAATCAACAGGAGGAAACTACTATGCCGACTACTGAATGGCTGAACAAATACGAATCCATCAAGGATAAACTGACCTGCAAAATAGACCTGGACGCTTATTTTACAGAGAAAGTGATTGGGAATATGGGCGTGGATGTGCTGGACATCGGCACTGTTCATTTCCCCACTGGGCAGATCTTCGCCTGCGATCCGCTGGTGGAGTTGGAGGATACACCGCCCTTTATACAGACAATCCCCGCCGGGACTTATCCCGTAAAGATCTGTGTGGTGCCCAGTGAACAATATGGCGACCGCTATGCCTGCGTCAAAGTGGAGGTCAGCGGGGAAAAGCCTGTTCGCTATGAACTGGGCATGACCGGCAAAGAGGATCTGGACGAGGAACTGGGCGAGGACGAGTATTTCGGCTTTGGCGTAGACGCCGGGATGGGCTGCGTTGCGGACATCCAGACCCAGGCGGCCTTCAAGACCTACTGGGTCAAGCGTTTGGAAGAAGACCCGGACATCGACCCCTACAATGACCTGTTCTGCGACCTTCTGGAGGAAAACGCCAAAGCCCACCCCAAATATCAAAGGGAGTACGGCGACTGGCTCAACTGGACAGTGCCTGACACGAACTGCAATCTGCCCATCTTTGCCTCTGGCTGGGGGGACGGCTACTATCCGGTCTACTTCGGCTATGACGCCAAGGGTGATGTCTGCGCCGTGTATGTGCGCTTCATCGACATTGAAGCCAGTTATCAAGAACAGGATTAAAAATGTGACAGAACAAAGGAGAGTGCCATGAAAGCCAATGCCGGAGAGGTCTATACAGTCTATAACCAATATCTGAAACGCTACACCGCCTGCCAGGTGGCCTATATTGCGCCGCCGGACACGGTGAGCAAAGAATCTTGGGCGGTGATCCTCTCTCTGGACTGGGTGGGTGACGCCCCTCTGACTGCGGAGGAACTCCCTCATCTCCGCCCGCTCTACATAGATTTCATGTACTGGTCCCGTGACCTTCATCTGCTGCGGGTGCCGTTGGAGATCCCGCCCCAGTACACGCTGGTGGGTACACTTCCGCCCTTCACCGACCAGCCTTGCCGCTCCTATGGCGGCTGGAGTGACGGCTATGATGTGTATCTCCAGATCCGGTGGCAGGCCATTCCGGAGGAACGGCGGCGGGCCTTCAAGGAGGCCATGGAGAGTGACGAGCAAACGGAAATCGGCGGTATCCCGATGAAGGTCAGCAGCCATCGTGTGACGGACCAGTACGAACCATTCGATTCGGCGCTGGAACTAAAGGCGCTGCCTTGCCTCTCCACCCTTATCTGCGAGCGGTGGCACCCGGATCTGCTGGAGTTTTTGCGGGAAAACCCCTTTGTTGATGAAGTGACTTTGCTGAACCACGGTCAGAGGACACTTGATCTGCGGGGCACCAGCATCAGAAAGCTGATGCTGGACATGACCGGGCTGGAGGAGCTATGGCTGTGTGAAGGAACGGAGCAGCTCCTGTTCCAGAACAAGGGGCCGGACGCCTGTACCATCCATGCCCCCGAAGATGGCAGCGGCTTGA
>JAPFEH010000048.1 GCA_026169195.1 Dysosmobacter sp.
CTCGAAGACTCAGCTATGAAGCCGCCTCGGAACGATGCGACCTCAGTTCCAGGTACTTTGGCGACATTGCCTGAGGCAAGACTGCGCCCACGTTCCTGCCGCTGGATACGCTCGGCGTTGGCGTTGAACTGACGCCAAATGACCTGTTGATCCCCTCAGAGCTTTGGAGAGAGATGGCGTTCCGCGTACCGATGCCGGTTACACATATCCGCTGCTTTCGATACCTCTCTGGCGTGACAGGTTTTCCCGTTTGCCCGCAATGCGGAAGGACTATGGAACGGGAGTACCAGTCCTATTGTGACCGCTGTGGACAGCGCCTTGACTGGGACAACTTCTCTAAAGCAACGATTATTCTGCCTCAGAAGTAACACGCACTGTTACTTACCCGACCATCCGGCCAGCAACCCTTACCTGCTGGCTGCTTTTGGCATGGCCTTTTTCTCTCCTCAATTTTTCTTCATTTCCCTATTGACTTTTTATTTGCAGACTTCATCACAGAATTCGCATTCCATTTTCTGTTTGCTTATCCACAGTAGGCAAATAGATTCCACGCGGATAAAAAACGGCTTCCCCCTCGCCCCAAGGACAGGTGGAAAGCCGCAGTAAAGCAGGCCACAAAAGCATTTCTTTTTGTGGCTTATATTTTCGTGCCAAAATATGGCCGGTTTGCTTGTGCTTTTGGAAATGCTATGGTAAAATGGACACATAATATGTAGTTTTATGGTTTGGACGTCCGTATTATCATGTCAGAATGCGAATTCTGTGATCATGAAACCAGCCCCAGCCGGTCCAGTTGCCGCTGATGCTCCGCCCCGGAGGTCAGCAGGTAGATCCGGGTAGTCTCGATGCTGGAATGTCCCAGCACGTCCGCCAGCTTTACGATATCCCGGCTGGCCCGGTAAAAGGCCGTGGCGAACAGATGGCGGAAGTTGTGTGGGAAGACCTTGCTGGCCGTGACCCCTGCAGCCCTGCACAGCCCCTTCATCTCTGCCCAAATTTGGCGGCGGCTGAGCGATGTTCCGTTTCTGGTGAGAAAGATCTCGCCGGAAGCGGTCTTGTTTTTCTTGGCGTATTTTAGCAGCTTGCGGCAGAGCTTATTCGGGATGAGGATGGTGCAGATTTTCCTTTTCAGAGAGATCACCGCCCGCCACGCTCATGCCGATGCCGGTACACAGAAGGGCCAGCGGGCGGGGCAGCCGGGAGATGATGAAAATCTCCAGCTGCTCAAAATTGCCCGCCAGAAGCTCGCCCGGCGTCAGATCGATCACGCCTACAAACAGCGAGCAGCAGGCCAAGACAAACAACAGAGCCAAGAGAACCATGGTAGAACGATACGGTCTTATACAATTCTCCCCTTTCTTTCACGCAGCTAGCATTAGCTAACCGCTTTACAAGAAAAGATGCGCAGCGGCGATTTGGCTTACCATACATCACGCACTGCGCAACCGCACAAATATTACAAGCAACTAAACAGAAAGAATGTGTTTTTTATCCATTATGCGAATTGTTGCCCCGAGCGGACTGCGTCTGAGCAGTCAGCCGGCCCATGCTCCGCAGGCTGACGCCCAGGGTGGAGAGATTGTGCAGCGTGGCAGAGGTGGCGGGCGGCAGAACACCGGCCACACCAAGGGCAATCAGGGTGCCGTTGAAGCCGATAACGAAGCGGTAGTTGGAGTTGATGCGCGCCATCAGCGCCATGGCGATCCGGCGCAGCTCTACCAGTTCCCAGAGACTATCGGCAGCGATGGTGATGTCCGCAATTTCCCGGGCGATAGCGGCCCCGTCGCTGATGGCGATGCCCGCATCCGCCTCGGACAGGGCCGGCGAGTCGTTGATGCCGTCGCCCACCATCAGGACAGTATGTCCCTCCCGGCGCAGCCGGGCCACATAGTCCGCCTTATCCGCCGGCAGTACCTCGGCGCGAAACGCGTCTACCCCCACTTGCAGGGCGATGGCCTCGGCGGTGCGGCGGCTGTCTCCGGTAAGCATGACGGTACTGGTGATCCCCAGGGCGCGGAGGGCGGATAGGACTTTCTTCGCCTCCTCACGCAGCGGGTCGGAGATGCAGATCACAGCGGCAAGCTGTCCCCCCACCGCCAGATACAGGTGGGAATACTCCGGCGGTAGGGCGTCAAAGCGTTCCTGCTCGCCCTCCGGAATGATGCAGCTCTCATCCTCAAAGACAAAGTGGGCGCTGCCGATGAGGACCCGCTCCTCATCGAGGGTGCTGGCGATGCCGTGGGCTACCAGATACTCCACCTTGGAGTGGTACTCCTCATGACGCAGGCCCCGGCGTTTGGCCTCCTCCACCACGGCGTTGGCCATGGAATGGGGGAAGTGCTCCTCCAGGCAGGCGGCCAGCCGCAGCATTTCGGCTTCCTCTTTGCCGCCGAAGGGCACCACCTGAGCTACTCGGGGGCAGGCGCGGGTCAGGGTGCCGGTCTTGTCAAAGACGATGGTATCGGCGGCGGCCACGGCCTCCAGAAATTTGCCGCCCTTGACGGTGATGTGGGCGCGTCCCGCCTCCCGCATGGCGGAGAGGACGGCCAGAGGCATGGCCAGCTTCAGCGCGCAAGAGAAGTCCACCATCAGCACCGACAGGGCTCGTGCCACATTCCGGGTGAGGGCAAAGCTGATGAGGCTCCCAGCGAAGGTATAGGGCACCAGCTTGTCCGCCAGACTGGCAGCCTTGCTCTCAGCCTCCGACTTCATCTGCTCCGACTGCTCGATCATGTGAACGATTTGGTCATAGCGGCTCTGACCGGAGGCCTGCTTCACCTCCAGCACACACTCGCCCTCCTCCACCACGGTGCCGGCATAGACTGCGCCTCCGGGGCGCTTGGGTACCGGGATGGATTCTCCGGTGAGGGACGCCTGGTTGACAGTGACCTCCCCCTCCAGCACCAGACCATCCACGGGGATGATGCCGCCGGCGCGGACGACTACTGCATCCCCCGGCTGGATCTGGGACACAGGAACCAGCACTTCGCCTTGGGCTGTGCGCAGCCAGACCCGGTCCACATTCAGCGACATGCACCGGGCCAGATCCGCCACAGATTTCTTCCTTGTCCACTCCTCCAGCAGCTCACCCACCTCCAGCAGGAACATGACGGTGCCGGCGGTATCAAAGTCGCCCCGGAACGCCGAGATGGAAATGGACAGGGCGTCCAGCAGTTCCACCTTGACGCGGCGGCGCAGCAGGCAGCCCATGCCCCGCCGCACAAAGGGGACCATGTGCCAGAGTATGCGGGCAAAGCGCAGCGGAGGCGGGAGAAACAGGGTGCAGGCGGCCTTGCACACCACCTTTGCCACCAGCTTCTCCTCAAATTCCCGGTTCAGCGCCCGGCTGCTGTGGGCGGGCAGCGCGGTGGTCTGCTCCGCCTCCTGCCAGGAAAAATGCCGAATTTCGTTCAGCACGGCTTGGCGAGTCCCATCGTAGTACAGGATGACGCAGCAGGTTTGCTCATGGACGGTGACCTGCCGGCACCATGATTTTCCCTGAATCCATGCCTCCAGCAGATCCGCCTGAGCGAGTGTCATTTGTTTTTGCCGCAGCCGGAACCGGATGCGCCCCCGGCTTTCGTGCAATATGGTTGCGTTCATAGATTCCTCCTTCACGAAAAGAGGGAGCCGCTGGCGGCTCCCTCTGGGTCAATCAGGCTTCTTCGCTCTCCAGATTGGAAGCGGCGGCTTCCTCCGCTTCCTTCGCAGCCCGGTCCTCATTCAGCTCCTTGGCGGAGGCCAGAATGTCCGCGGCGTTTTCCTGCACCGTGGTCACAGTCCCCATGACCGAGTCCTTCATCCGCAGGCCGGCGGCCGTGACATGGACATAGGCTTTCTTGGCGTCCTTGCTGGACAGCAGCTTGATGCCAAAAGAACCAAACAACGCACCACCCGCAAAGCAGGCAAGTTTCGTATAAACGCTCATTGTGATCCTTCCTTTCCCTTATTTCCGTTTGTAGCCGGTGACCATGACCATAATCATGCAGATCACAGCGCCCCACGCCCAAAAACGATGCTGTTTCATCGCTGTCACTCCTTTGAATGCTTTGGAATGTCTGATTATTATAGCAGAAAAGGCGGATGTTTGTCGCTGTCAAAACGGACGCAGAGTTGCGGTTTCCGACATTTTTCTGTACCGGCCGGGAGTCATGCCATACGCCCGCTTGAATGCTGCGTTGAACTGGCTCATACCCTCATACCCTACAGCCTGTGCGATTTGCTGAATGGACATCCGGGTGGTGCAGATTAGCTCCTGTGCCCGACGGAGGCGCTGTTGAACCAAAAAGCTGTGAATCGGCATGCCATAGGTGCGGCGGAAACCTTCTTTCAAGAAGGTCGGGGAAAGGGAAAACTGTTTGCAGAGGAACGCAATGGTGAGCTTATCAGACAGATGCGTCTGGATGTATGCCTTGACTTCCAACAGACTGTGGGATACTGGGCAGCCTAAGCCGGAGAAAGATTCATCCGATTCAGATACCTCGGTGCAGAGCAGATACAGCATTTCCACCGACTTGAAAACACAGTAGCGTTCCTGCTCCTGCTCAGACAGATAGCGAACCGTTTCAAAAAATGAATGTGTCCAAGGTGTGCCGCACAGGGCCATGCAGCCGTTCCTCGCCGTCATCTTCTCCTTGACAATCCTGGTGTCCAACCTTATCCCTAAGGTGGAACAGACCGTCACAAGGCTTTCCTTTGCGGCTTTAGCGTCTACGGCAATCAAAACACCGCTCAGGTTTCCACTGTACCGACACGAGCGGAGAGCGGAGCTGTCGGAGAGAAGGAAAATCCCCGGCGCCTCCACCGTGCAGGAGGTACCTTGTAACGTTCGGACAGTAAGGCGGCCGGTCAGGCAGAACAGCACCTCAAACTGGAGCGGTGCGCCGCACACCGGGACAGACCGCAGAGGTTCCTGCTCCGGCAGGGAAAACCGGCAGATCTGCACCCCTGGCATACCGTGGCCCCAACGGCCTGCGGCGGAGCCCTGGCTCAATAAATATTCCTTCAGCATGATTTCTCACGACCTGTTTCTCTGAGTTCGAAATTGGTTTCGCCTATGCTGCCTGGGGATACAGAGAGAAGGCAGGAGACGAGAGCCTCCTGCCTTCTGCGGTGTTTTTGTCAGGCCAGAGATGCGCCCAGCTTGCGGCAGGCTCCCAGAGCGTCATCGTCCGGAGCCTCGTTGCAGATCACGCTTTCGCAGGCCAGATTGGCGCCGTCGTCGTTGCAGCGGGACTCCCAGCTGCGCATCCATTCGCCGTCACCCCAGCCGTAGGAGCCAAACAGAGCGATGTTCTTCCCGCTCAGCCTGCCCTCACAGGCGGTGAACATGGGCTCGAACTCGCTCTCCTCCAGCTGCTCCGACCCCATGGAGGGGCAGCCAAAGGCGATGGCGGAATACTCGCCGACCTGCTCCGGCGAGAACTCTGCGGCGGTAATCACAGATACCTCAGCGCCTTTGCCCTTGGCGCCTTCGGCTACCGCCATGGCCATGGCCTCGGTGTTTCCCGTGCCGCTCCAATACACAACCGCAACTTTACTCATAAGACTCAACGACCTTTCTTTCTGGATTTGTTATGGTAGAAACATCAACCAGCCACAGTGAGCTGCTCGATGGATTTCCCTTGCTTCCACTGCCGGGAGTAGATTTTGCTGCACATCTCGTATTTTTCAAAGATGCTTCTGGCGGCCTGTTCGTCGCCGTAGACCTTCCAACAGCCCACGCACTTGTGATTGCACGCCCGATTGCAGATAAAGCCCAGCACATCCTCCGGTGGATAGCTCAAAAACAGACCGATCTCATGGGGGAACTCTCTAGTAGACTGAAGCCTGCGAATCAGCTGCACCACACAGCAGTTAGGCTTCTCCGGTGTGTAACCATACGCCGCCAATAGTTCCCTTGCGCGGAGATCGGTCAGATCGCTCTCCAGTGCATTGGGGCGGTAGGCGTAGATCAAAGCGCGTCCTTTGCGAACCCTAAGCGGCAGTACACGGATTCCTCTTGGCACCAGTTTCTTGTTCAGCCGGCATAAGTCTCTCGTCAGATCCTTCCGGCTGGGACAGGCGCAGGAAAAGAGGTTTCCCGTCTTGATCCCGGCCAGGGTGGGAGAGCAGTGACGAATCAGCAGATCCTCTGACATAACAGGCCTCCTCGCATCGTGATATAACTTCCGAAACAAGCGGTTAGCAGTAGCTAACTCACCTTTAAAAAAAGAAACGGGTTCCCCCAGCCTCAGTTAGCAATAACTAACCGATGATTTGATTTTAATATATACCACCTTGTTTGTCAATAGGAAAGTTCATGGATCTATCAAAAAATCAGCAGGGGCCTCCAAACAGAAGGCCCCCGCTGATTTTCTATTTCTCGTGGGTACCTCAGCAGCGGTGATGCTGATCTGCTTTTTTAGAACTGCAAGAGCATCCATCCGGGCCGCCGATACACTTCCTGCTGCTCTTTTTGGCCTTATAGACATAAAGCGCGGCTGCGATGATCACCACAAGAATGCCGATTGCGATATGCCTTCAATAAAGTGTCCACCAAACTCCAACAACAAAAATTACAGCTCCAAAGACATTGCCAAGTAGGCAGGCCACTTCAATTTGGGATACATCAGTATCCTGAAATTCATCAATTATCAACATTAATAACGAAAACTGCCCCCTGGTCCCGGATGGGGCCAGGGGGCAGCTGTGTGCTTTCTCTTTGGCGGTATTTTGAATGCGTGAGAGTTCGAGTCACTTTGAACCAGGAAAATGGCTGAGTGCATCTCCCAAAACCCTGCTTTCAACTGGTCGGCTCCGCTATTTCAAAAGCCAAACTTTTACGACTGGTTTTCATTTATTTTTCTATTTACATGCAAAAACAACGCACTTTCGTGCGGCGTTTTGCTGTGTATCTTTTTGTTAACACATTTTGGAGCTGCTACCCAGATTTGAACTGGGGACCTCATCCTGATCAACTGATCGGGAGCCTTTCAATCATTGATTTGCAAGACTTTCCAGCCATTTTTCTTTCAAAAGGATGGGATCCCCAGCACTCTTATGTCCATTATTTCTGTCCACTCGTTTCTCTGTGTGGGTCAGGCACGCATGGCCTGAACTAAGGCCTTGAATTCCTGCTCATTTTTGGCAAATGTATAGGGAGCGTACTCGCCGTAGGCTGTTGGACGGCTGATGGTCACCAGTTGGATACCCTTGACCCCGACCTCTTGGTTTAAAGTTCGTTTCAAGTTCACAAGGTGTTCCCCATGAGTCGTTTTCAGGGCATAGCACCCCCGCTTTTCCGTATCTTTAGCCACCAGATAACACATTGTCCAGTGCCTCCTCAAACTCTGACTGATTTCTGATTTTCCCGGTTTCATAGCGGACTCTCAACTGCTGTCCGACTTCATTTGGGTATGTCTTTTTATAGAGATAGTCATGCAGCCAGTTGTTAAGTTGCCGATCATACAACGTGTTGAATTGGATTTCGATGGGATAGTGCTCTTTGTCCAGTTGGAAATACAGATGAACACCCCGGTAACCGTCATCTGCTGCCTTTCCTTTGGACAGATCCGACACACTAAACGAGGGACCATTTAGCGCCAGTACGCTGGCATAGCTGTCACAGAAAGCCCGGAATCCAAGGACATCATTAAACACTTTGCTCACATGGCGAGAGGAGTTAAAATATCTCTCATACTTTCCTACGATGGAGGCATAACTTTTGATGCGGTAGTCCAACGCAATTTCGGAGAGGACGGTCTGTTCATCCAGCCATGCAGTCATGGATACCAACTCTGTGATGAGTGTCTCTCGCTCAAAATGCTGTAATGTCCGTTTCAGTGACGGACCAAGCTGAGAGCGATAGGAAAGTTGTGTAAGTAACTCAACAGAGAGACCGTTGAGTGCCAAAACATCTTCTACCATCACGCTCACCTGCCCTTCTGCTGATAATATAGCATAAGTCGATAGAACAGAAACGGGTAACTCCTATTTGTAGAATGCTCCAAGGTACCTGCACTACTAATACCAAATTCAGCACGGACTGCGTACTTTGGAATCACACCAAGCATCAAGCAGGGTATGGATAGTTCTCTCATTAGCCATCCCCGAAAATATCATCACAGAACGAGTCAAAGATGGGATTTGGCTCCCTGCAAAATACTTCCCAATCAGTCTCCGCTTCCTTCAACGTTTCGTAGGCTGCCTCCACCTCAGCAAGCCGGTTTTGAATGTATGGGGGCTTATAGTCCAGCATTTTGGGGTAGCCCCAGAGAATTTCCCCCACCCTTCGCCACTCTCCGGTGATTCCTTCATGCTCAAGGTCAGTGAAGCGTGCAAAGAGCACTCGACAGAAGCCATCCCCGTCCTGGATCCACAGGTGCTTGCTTTCCACGCTCTTGCACCGCAAATTCTGGGGATATCCCCAGATATTCCGATGCTCCCAGGAGTGATCCGCTTTCTGGTGCGTTTCTTCGTGCAGGACTCTTACCGGAACAAGCAGAGGGACATCCCGATAGGCCACGGAGTGCTGCACATCGGTCTTGCCTGCTTCGTAGCTACGGAACGCCTGTGTCAAATCTTTGAAATGGTCTCCAAGGTGGTCCGCTTCCTCCAAGGCTTTCATGAAGATGGACAATTGCTCCATCGTTCCATAATAGAATTTGCCAAAGCTGGTGAAGGACGGGGTAGCCATATCATCCAGTTCCAGCCGATAGAATTGTTTCTCATTCATTACCTTGGCTCCTCTCAGAAATTGCTCCAAAGCTTCAAAATCATGAATATATATGCCTTCAATAAAGAGTCCACCAATAGTCAAACAGACGGCGGTAGGCATTGCCCTTGTGAGGCAGATCCAACTGATGTCTGAATTTCCGGCTGGTTTTCCGCTTGATCCATCGCTGACAATGACTGTTCTTCGGATACTTGATGTATGTTCCGCTGTGAAGTAATGTTTGCCCATCAAAGTCCCAGTCCACATATCCGGCATGAGGCACATAGTGCCGGGTCACGATTCGCAGAAGGTCATCGTTTTTCTTGATGTGCATCCGACGCCGGTATGCTTTGCCAGTGCGCCGGTTTGGTTGACACGGCAACGCATTGCATCGTTCCTGCTCAATCTCCTTGAGTTTCTCGTTTAATTCGATTTCTGTCATAAGTTTTTCTACTTGGCACGGTGCGGGTCACAGGCGAAATACCATACCACGACCCGCGTTGCTTGGCATAGTATTCTCTCTGGGCTTTCTTGCTCTGCTTGTGCAGAGGGATCACCTGTCGCATGGGAAGCAACACCTCCTTATAATTATATCAATTTCATTACAAATGATATTTTTTCATTGCTTTTTTGCGAATGATCGTTTATTCTGAAATACTTCCCTTTGGGAAATATTCTGTTGGAGGCGATTACCATGACCAATACGCCATTCCCGGTTATCGACCCCGTTGCCACAGGCGAGAACATCCTGCGGCTGCGCCAGGAGCGGGGCCTTAGCGTCCGGGATCTGCAAGCCTATTTTGGCTTTGAAGAACCGCAGGCAATTTACAAGTGGCAGCGTGGAAAAAGTTTGCCGACGGTTGACAACCTGTATGCGCTTGGGGCTTTACTGGATGTTCCCATGGAGGAAATCCTTGTTTCAGCAAAGCCAAAATTGGAGATCGTAGCAACTGAGCAGCAGGCCAGAGCCTGCTGCTCGCCTCATTTTATGGGTGCTTTATATCAATTCCGGAGGATACAGCAGAAGGCTAAGATTGTGTTAAATATATGATACTATGCTTTGCAGACAATGTCATTGAACTGCTGGTTTAAGGTCGCCATTTGCAATGAATGTCGCAAGCGAAAAGGCGGTGTGCTGCAAATGTAGCAACACACCGCCTTTCCTCAGCCATCTCATGATAAGAACAACATTAGCGGACTGCCAGAGGCATCGCCAAATGTGACAGTTGTAAAACCCAATGAGGGTGGCAACTTGACAATGGACGAATTCGGTCATATCACGATTCCTGAGTCTGGCGCAACACAAAAGGACAAACCGCTGTCGGCGGGAAGCATTGTGACCAATCAGGGCAATGTAGTAACCGGAGGCGTTGTAAATCCGGATAGTGGGTCCATTACCGTGAAGCCTGGCGGGAGTATCGTGAAACCAGATGGCAGCACACAGACTTTCCCGAACGGTGGATCTGTACCGATTGATGGATCTGTGACGGAAGTTCCTCCTTCCACCGGCGTCGGCTCCTATAAGCCCTCTGGCGACTATCTTGTGTCCGTGGATAAGCGCACCGGTGGGAAGGTAACTGTATCCCCCAGCCGTGCGGATAAGGGGGACACCGTGATCATTACCGTGAAGCCTGACAAGGGCTATGAGCTGGACGAGTTGACCGTCACCGACAGCAAGGGCAATGAGCTTGACCTGCGTGAGAAGGGCGAGAACAAGTTCACCTTCAAGATGCCCGGCTCCAAGGTCACCGTAGAGGCCAGCTTCAAACTGATCGAAACTGAGCCGGAAAACCCGTTCATCGACATTTCGAAGAACGACTATTTCTATAATGCAGTCCTGTGGGCTGTGGAACAAGGTATCACCTCCGGCACCTCGCCACTACCTTCAGCCCCAACGCCTCCTGCACCCGCGCCCAGATCGTGACCTTCATGTATCGGAACGCGCAGTAATTTCAAGGATAACTAACTTCGAAAGCGAGGGCGGAACGGCTATGCCGTTCCGCCCTCACATCTTTTATGGACAACGTAGATCAATATGCTTTTTTCAGAACCCAAGAACCTCCCCTCGCAGAGCCTTGTTGAACAGGACTGCCATCAAGCGCCGGCCCTCCAAGGTGGCCTTATGATTGTCAATCTCCGCAGCCGCCAGATCCTCCAGCAGCAGAACGGCGGCCTGGATCGGGCGCTCCGTGCTGCGGGCGAGGAATTCGTAGAACATATCCCGGAAGGCGAACACATACCGGCCTTTCCGCTGGATCGTATCCAGCGCGGACACCAGCCGCTCCACCAGTTTTTGGGGCGGGAACAGCTCCCCCTCTCGGTCCAGATGGATGTCCAGCTTCCTCCTCAGTTCTGCCAGCCACAGACGCATTGCCGGGGAGAACTTCACATCGCCATCCGGCGTCCAGAGGTAGGCCCGAGCATCGCCGGTTCGGTGGATAAACTTCTCCGTGGGCAGCGGCTCCACCACCGACCAGGGGCTGGACAGGATCTCCTTCGAGACCGGCGTGCCGGCTTTCAGAATCGGTGCCGCCCACAGGCCGCTTTCCCGCTGGTTGGTATACTGCTCGTCAAAGATATAGTTCAGCCAGCCGATGAAGGGCTCTCCATTGATCATGTCTCCGTCCAGCGCCGTCAAGGCGAACCCTTCCACATAGAATTCCAACAGGATGTAGGAGGCCAGCACGATCCGGCAGAAGTTCAGCTGTCCCAGCTTGCTGCTGCACAGCCGCCCGCTGGCCGGGCCGTAGCTGAAGGTCTCCCAGAAGTCGTTTTCGTGATAGTTATAGCAAGTCCAAATCCATCCGTCTGCCCGCTCATCCGGCTCCGGCTGGTGGAGCAGGCTGATGTGCTTGCCAAAGAGGTTGACATCCTCCACCTGCATCATACCGCCCTGCTCCCAGAGCCGGGCCATCCGCTCAGTCAGCTCCGGCAACTTCTCCGGAGCCACGGTCATATCGCCGTAAAAGTTCACAAAGGTACCCATACAATATCCTCCTCTTCTTACGCTGCAAGCCCCAACTGAATAGAGAGGGCATGCTGAATGGCCATCTGTTCGAACCAGCCGTGGAGATACCCCACCCGGCGGAGCAGCCGGGCCTTGTCCAGAGGCATAACCTGTTCGCACAGGGCAAGGCTAATCTTGTCCAGCCCCCAATTCCGAATGGCAACATGCGTGGGAATAATGCTCTTCTTCGGCCTGCTGGTCAGAGGTACTACCGTGATCACCGGGCTGTGGGCATTAGCATGGTCGTTGGACACGATGATTACAGGCCTGCGACCACGCTGGACATGGCTCTCAGGCAAAGCCGGCAGCTCTGCCACCCAAATCTCATACTGTTTCATAGTTCATTCCGCCTTTCCTTTTTATACTCGTTTTACATGAATGTCCAACTTGGACATTGGACTATCCTGCCTGCTGCATCGCCATGTGGGTCTTTGCCACCAACATGGAGCGTCGGGGATCTGCAGAGCGCTGTAAGCTGACTCCAATCGCATTGGCGCTTCCATAGAGGATCACCTGCCGCTTCGCTCGGGAAATGGCCGTGTAGAACAGGTTTCGATGAAGCATTCCGGCAAAACCATCGCTCACAGGGAGGAGGATTGTATCATATTCGCTGCCCTGTGCTTTATGGATGGTGATCGCATAGGCCAGAGACATATTCTGAAGGTCACCATAGTCGTTCCATGCAGGTATACGGCCATCCGGAAGAACCACACAGTAGACTGGCTTCTTCTCGTTATCATCCAGAATTCGGAGGATCCCCACATCACCATTCACGCACTGGCGTTCCTTGTCATTTTTCGTGATCATGACGCGATCTCCATGTCGGAAGCACTGGACCCCATTGAACAGTTCTGCCTTTTCCGGAGAGGAGGGGTTCACAAGTTTTTGAATGTCCCGGTTCAACTGATTCACTGAGAGCACTGTGGCGTGGTTGTAGGGAGAGAGGACCTGCACATTCTCACCCTGCCTGTACCGCTGCACGGCCTCTTGTACCAACTGCTCCCGAATCTGGGCCTCGTCCATCTCCCGAAGTGTAAAGCTCTCATCGAAGGTCAGATCATTCAGACTGTGACACAGAGAGAAGTCCACCACATTGCGCCGCAGGCCATGACCAGACTCCGCCTGCCGGTGGTTGCGGGTGAGGAAACAGGCAGGAAAGCCCAGACGTAGCAGGTCTGGCAGCACATTCCCGCTGCCTACGGAGAGCAACTGGTTGGGATCGCCCACCAAAACCAGGTGGCAGGTAGGATTCATCTTGCACAGGAACCCGGCCAGCATCTCCAGGGACATCATACTGGCTTCGTCTACAATGACCAGTTCCACTGTCGGCCAAATGACTGGGCTGAGAAAATCTTCGTCAGGAAGAAACCCCAGAGCACTGTGTACCGTGCGGGCAATCATGCCGGTCCGCTCCGTTAAATTCCGGGCAGCTTTTCCGGTGGGTGCGGCCAGCACTCTGTTGCTGCCTTTCCCCATACAGTTGGCAATGGCCTGGATAAGCGTGGTCTTGCCGCTGCCGGCCCCGCCCAAGATGATGGACAGGCGGTGGGACAGGGCCAGCTTGATCGACTCCCGCTGCTCCTCGTTCAGTGCAACATTCCCGACCCGAATTTCATCGGGAACTACGGCATCCTTCACCGCCGTCTGACTGGCGAGGAGCAGTGCCAGGCGCTCAGAGGCGTCGTTTTCGTAGCGGAGGGTACGGCTCAGGTAGAGCCGGTTGCCCTCCCGCGACAGTTTTTTCAGCCGCAGCTGTTCTCGCAGGTCGTCCTGAAAGGCAGAGTAGCCGACCCGGCGGCCGCCACAGCAGATCTGGTAGGCATCTGTGGCGGGGATATAGGCGTCTCCGTTCATGCAGTATTGCGTCAGGGCGGCGGGGATATAGCTCCCCCGGGGCTGGGGCGGATAACTGGTTGCTATTACTTTAGTCATGTTCTCTCATCCCTTCGTATACAGTTTCTATCAACCGAAACCGCTCCATCAGATCATTGTGTTCCTCAGCCTCAATCACCTGCAATTTTTCCATTGCTTGGCGCAGCTGAGCCATCTCTTGTTTCAGCGCTTTATAAACCCGAGGGTTTCCGACAATCACTACACTTTGGTCCTGACATCGCCGGGTAATATACTCCTGCTTTGTCAGGCCGGAAAGGCGTACACGGCGATTGATTTCCTCGTTTTCCTCCGGCGATACCCGGAAGGCGATAGTTAGATTCCGCCAGCGCCCTTTATGGTCCAAATTCTTATCAGGCATCGTCTGCCACCTCCCGAAGTCCATTCAGCTTATCTGCCATCTGCGCTTGAACGTTCGGAAACAGATGGGCGTACCGGTATGTGATGTCAATACATTCATGCCCCATGCGATCAGCGATCGCCAGCGCACTGAACCCCATGTCGATCAGGAGAGAAACGTGGCTGTGCCGAAGATCATGCACCCGAATCCGCTTGACGCCACTGGAGCGGCAACCGCGTTCCATCGCCCGATAGAGGAAGCTCTTGGTGACAGGAAAGAGCCGGTCCGTATTCTCCAAGCCATAGCAGCTTTTCATATAGTCCTCCAGTTCCTCGCAAAGGAAGTCCGGCATGGACACCTTACGATTACTTTTGGGTGTCTTGGGATCTGTAATCAGATCCCTCCCCTTGATGCGCTGGAAGGTTTTGCTAATGGACAGTGTCTTTGATTCCAAGTTGATGTCTTCGGGCGTCAATGCCAGCAGTTCCCCTTCTCGGATCCCACACCAGTAAAGGACCTCAAAACAGTAGTAGGCAACGGGGTCATCCATGACAGCTTCGGAAAACTTCTGATACTCTTCGCGAATCCAATACTTCATCTCATGGCAACGCTCGCTGCCCATGTTTCCTGCGACCCGTGCTGGATTTTCCCGAAGGCCGTAGAAGCGGACTGCGTGGTTGAAAATCGCACTGAGCTGATTGTGTACGGTCTTCAGGTAGGTTTTGGAGTAGGGACGGTGGCTCTCCGGATCACGGTACCGCAGCATTTCGTTCTGCCACTGAATGACCTCCTTGGAAGTGATATCCCGCAGAGGGAGCTTCCCAAAATAGGGCACCAATTTGGTTTCAATGACATTTTCCTTCATAGCTGTGGTACTTTCCTTCAAGCGAGGCGTTCGATCCTTCAGGTAAACATCTACGAAGTCTCTGAAGATCATCTCCGTGCTCCCGCTCTTTTGAGCCAGAAAGTCCCGCTCCCACTGGAGGGCTTCGCGCTTGGTGGAAAAGCCCCGTTTGGTTACCCACTTCGTATCATCCATCCAGTCTTTGTACCGGAATTTTGCGTACCAGGTGTTTTTCTTGGCATCCTTATATGCTGGCATTATTCCACCCCCTTACGCACAGGTCCCGCCGTAGACCTTCTGCTCAAAGTAGCGCCTGCTGACTCGTCCGGCCACTACCAGGTACCCTTGGGCAAGCAGCTCGTTATTCAACTTCCTAATGATCTTGTAGGCCATAGGGACCGAGATCTCCATATACTGCGCCACATCGTCTACGTTCAAGTACCGCTTGTTTTCCATACTGAGTTCCTCCTCAATTTTTGTTATGAAAACAAAACACCGTGCAGGGCGTAGAGCCTACACGGTGTCAAAAATGTATGACAGTCAGACGGGGTCAGTGCACATTTCAGGAAATTCCCCTTGCGCCTCCCGGCCAAAAAGGGTATACTATCCTTGCGGTGCGGACTGAGTCCGTTGTGTAGGTGCTTGTACCACCTGCGCAGGTACCAAGGAGGTGGTGCTCTTTGGTACTGCCGCTGTTTTATTTTCTATTGCTAGTATACCATATTTTTTCTAAAAGTCAATATATAAATTCTATATTTTAGATTTTTTAATCGAAGCACAAATTAAATATCTAATTTCTACTTGACGTAAATACTTTCGTCGCCTATACTACAATTGAAAAGGGTGTGATTTTAATGGCGTGGTCCTATAATCGGCTTTGGATTCTGCTGATCCAGCGAAATATGAAAAAAACGGATCTTCTTAAGACTGCAAATATTACTTCGAGCGCTTTGGCCAAAATGGGAAAAAATCTTCCTGTCACAATGGATGCATTGGAAAAAATTTGTCGGGCACTCAATTGCCAAATTGAAGATATTGTGGAATATGTTCCGGAGTGTGATGGCGATATTAGCACAACTTTATAGGCCCAAAAAGCCAGTGAGAGTAATTGATAACTCTCACTGGCTTTTTCAATTTACTATCAGGCAATGAAAGGGTCGGAGATGTTCGCTACGCAGCATCTCCGACCCTTGTCGCTATATTTTATTGTCGCTCTTATCGGAAAAGAAAGCATCTTGTCTGGATTCGGCGATAATAACCTCGCTTTCCAAACCGACCACATCATCCAGTGGGATATTTGAGCCATCTGTCAGGATCAGCACACGCTGGATCTCATCCAGCTTTTTTAGCCGCCCGGTGGTGGTGAGATAAGCTCCGCCCTCCTTCCGGCTGTCTGGCTGGAACCAGGTAACAGAGATCGCTGGCCGCTCTTCGATATGCTCCATCAAAATTGCCTGCCGACGGTCCAGCGCCGCTTTGGTATCCTCGTCCAGATCCATCTTCTGCTCTGTCAGCCGGGCAGTTTCCGCAATAGCCGCACCGTGGCCGCTGAGGGCTGCGAAGGGACTGAAGATGGCTGCCCGGTCGGAAAGGGGCATCCTGGGATGCTTGGAAAATGTGGGGTGAGACAGGTGAAGGATGTCGTCGTACTTTCCGCTCATGCGTGGTGCCCTCCAATGGTCTCATTCCGTTCCCGGCCTGTGGCGCCATCCTCCAGGTTCATTCCCTTGAGGATGGCGTTTTTCCCGTACCTCTTTTTGATCCCCAGCATGGCCTCCTGGATCTTCCGCTCCCGGATATGGGCAGCTTCATCTGCCTGCTCCTGTTTTTCTCTGGCGGCATAGTCTGTAAAGAGATCCAACTGTTCCGCCTGCGGCTCTCTTGCAGCAGAAGCCTCGTCCAGGAGCTTGTTGGCGCTGATGCTCAGCCGGCGGATCAGTAGGTTCGTGTCCACGATCCGGTCAAAGAGCACTGTCACGGCTCGCAGCAGGTCGCTGGCGGAGGAGGTGTAGGAAAAGTTCTCCGTCCCAACTGCGTGCTTGGGGATTTTCCGCCCGTAGCGGTCTGTGGTGATGGGGCCATGATACTGGGCGGCACGGCTGGAGTCATCCAGATTCTCCCGGTCATAGCCCACAGTCAGGACCAGTTGGTTGGTCACCAGACCTTTGTCCACCAAATCCAGCGCCAGAGCGTCCGCCATCTCACGCACTACCAAACGGCCCTTTTCAAAGACGTAGGGGCACGGGAGCACCTGACCGGACACGATGCTCTTGTTCTCCGGCTTGTATGCCTTCACATCCGCAATGGTACAGGGCTCCCAGCCCCAGGCGTGGTCGATCAGAATTTCCGCGTTAACACCGAACAACTTGTACAAAAGCTCCTCGTTGTGGAAGTCTTCCGTTTTCCCGACAGAGCAGCGGGCAATGTCGCCCATTGTGTAGAGACCGTTGGCCTCCAGCTTCCGGGCATAGCCTGGGCCGACCCGCCAGAAGTCGGTAAGAGGGCGGTGATCCCACAGCAACCGGCGGTAGCTCATCTCATCCAGCTTGGCGATCCGCACGCCATCCATGTCCGGCTTGATGTGCTTGGATACAATATCCATGGCGATCTTAGCAAGATACAGGTTGGTGCCCATCCCCGCGGTAGCGGTGATGCCGGTGGTCTCCAGCACATCCAGAAGGATCTTCTTGGCCAGTTCCCGGGCAGTGAGGTGGTAGGTGTCCAGATAGTGGGTTACATCCATGAACACCTCATCGATGCTGTATGGGAAGATGTCCTCCGGGGCGATATATTTCAAATAGACGCTGTATATCCTGGTGCTCCATTCGATATAGCGGGCCATCCGGGGTGGGGCCACCAGATAGCTCAGCTCCAGAGCAGGATCCCGCCGCACCTCCGGATCCTTCCAGGAGGCGCCGGAGAACTGCCTGCCAGGAGCGCTGCGCAGCCGCTGGGCATTGACCTCCTTCACCCGCTGCACGACTTCAAAGAGGCGCGCCCGGCCGGAGATGCCATAGGCCTTCAGACTGGGGGAGACGGCGAGGCAGATGGTTTTTTCGGTTCGGCTCTCGTTCGCCACCACCAGATTGGTAGTCATGGGGTCCAGACCTCGCTCTACACATTCGACCGATGCGTAAA
Organism: Dysosmobacter sp.; assembly: GCA_026169195.1. GTDB lineage: Bacteria > Bacillota > Clostridia > Oscillospirales > Oscillospiraceae > Oscillibacter. The sequence continues at coordinate 17,915 of JAPFEH010000048.1, forward strand.
ACGATTTTAAATCCACACATAAAAAAGTTCTTGTTCCCACGCTCTCGGCCCCCTTCTCATTCGTATGCCTGTTTCAGCAGCAATCGATATACCATAGATCGATTGCTGCTGAAACTGCATATGCACTATACCATATCGTCGTTTCAAAATCTATAAACGAGTCAAGAAATCGAAAACTCGTTCTATATGCCGAAGGATCGATGAATTGCAAAAACAACTTTCGTTTCCAAACGTTTCCTTTCGAAGACACATAGTAATAATTGAAATAATGTTTACTCTTACCAAAAATATAGCGAAAATTCAAGAATTTATTAACAATTTGTACATGAACAGAGGGCGATAACGATATATACTATTGTCAAACCAGCTCGATCGGGGGAACAAAAATGTCAAAAACAGCACTTCGAGTCTTGTCGGACGGCACCAAAGAAATGGTCAACATCGAAGAAATCAATCAAATGAATCGATTCGATCATTTTATCTGTGGTGGGGAGAATCCGCATACCCGACAAATTTGCGAGGTAGAAGTGACACCTGTGCTGAGGAGGGATGCTCCTCACTTCCGTGCCATAAAGGCACACATTCCTGGCTGTCTCAATGACGAGTCAGAGGCAGCTACGATCATTCAACACCTGGATATAACGGGACGCACTACGACCATTGGAGCGCTACTAACTATCTGCGGCAGAGGCGAACACGAAGGGAATAAAGGTGAGCCGCGCCATCGTGATGCAAAACCAGTCAGTGGTGGTGAAACAGAGGATGTGGAGGATGAAGTTCATGCTCGAAGGATCCTCCGTAAGGCGAGGAATCCCAGAAATTTGAAAGAACTGTGTGCGTTACTGGTCAAATCCGATCTTAATGATCTTTACACGAACGTACCAATAGGAGATATCATCGTTGATCACCGTAATGTCCATGAGTATCGCCAGAAGGGACTGCGCGATGGGCAGATGGCTGTGATCTTGTGCAGTAGGATTGGAAGAGAATATATCGATGAGTTGGCTCCAGCAGATAGAAAGAATAAGGGTGGTGTTATCCTGAAAGATGCCTATTCCTACGAGGATAGGGAAAATCCACTGTTATTATTTATTGATGGCAGTAAAGCCGTAAAAAGTAAGATTTTTGGCGCGCCGAAAGGCAATATCATTGCAATCTTTGGCAGGTGGCATCCAATAAGCCCTGATACCCCCAATGTCTGTGTCTGCGACCATATTTATGAGGGGCAGGTTTTTGTGGCTACGAAAGATTTTTTCGCTCAATAAATCCAAACAGATTGTGGGCACTACTGTGTTCACAATCTGTTTTTGGTTTGGTACAGAACTTTCAATATCACAACTTTATATTTACTTCACCGCCCGGAGCAGATATGCAACTCATAACTGCTCTCCGGAAGGTGAATATTTCTTTTGCCGCTCTCTCAATCTGAATCCGGATTTGATGAACCCTTCCTCATATGGGAAATTCTTCTATTATATGCAGCCCACTGCTGACTTCTTATATCAGTAGTTCTTGGATAGTCATGCGTGGATGTTTCAATGTCTATTGATACTTGAAAGCTGCCGACTGGATTTTTGATTGAGACAGATAAGGGCTGTTTGGGTTCGTATGCCGTTAGGTCAATTAAGAATTGGGTGAAATCTCCATTGGGATCTATCATATAACCCGCAGGGGCAGAAAGTTGCTTAAAACAATGTTCAGGGCATATTTGCATTGGGAGGTGGGGGGCGGATTCGAAAAACGTATGCAAGGGATGGCTCTGTGCCATCTTGGCAAGATTGTAAATCGTATCTTCATCGGAAAAAGCATTTCTACTCATAAATGGATCCTCAATGTCGTGTCCCATCCAGTATTGGATTTCGGCAGCAGTAAAGCCCATTTGGTATAGGTGCGTGGCACAATTTCGACGGAACAGATAGGTGGTAGGCTCTTTCTCATCAATCTGTGCGGTTTTGAGGTCTTGACTAATTAAAATTTGACAGAGGAACATAAGCTCACTTTTTTCGATTCCAATCTGCTCAAAGAGTTTACGGCCAGCCAAGGTGAGGTTTTTTGTAGAAGCACGGACGGAATAGTGATCCCTTACACAGACGATCGGAAGATAATCAACCGACTTGATTTCTGGCGGAAGCACTAACTCTCCAGAAGTAATTTTTTCCGATAAGAACTTGCGGCGTTTCATGAGGAAATCATAGAGGGGTTCAAAAAGGGGTAGGACACGCGGAGCGTTGCTGGTTTTTCCACCACTCTTCACTTCGTTGCTGTCAACAGCAGTACTCTGCAGCATATCAAAGACATAGACATCCGAATGTGTTTTCAGCGGATGAACGCTGCTAAAATTGGCACCACAAGCTTCATTATTGCGAAGGCCCTCAAAGAACATGAGAAGCAGGCCAAGGTCTTCTCCTGAAACAGTTTCGGGAGCGAGACTCTGAAACCATTGGATGATCCGGTACTCTTCATCAATGCTGAAGGATTTTCGAAGCCGTGTCATGGCATCGACGCGTAAGCCTTCCTGCAGCTCGTCAGACCCGTTCATCGGATCATAATAGATATCATCCCAAAAAATATTGTCTGCATATAACTCGTGTTCAAATCCCGCACGATATACAACCCATAGCAAATGGCGATAGTGAAGAAGGGTATTATTTGCATAGTGGTACTGGTCTTTTAGATATTCAAGCGTTTGTTCAAATTCGTTTGCCGTGTAAGAATGGAGCGGCTTTTCCTTCCCAAATAAAAAGGTCAAAGCCGGAATGAGTCGCTCATTATAATCCCGAACAAAGGACGCTTTTGTATCATCATTCCATCGTTTTGAAATACCAAGATTCGTACCAAATTCATCACGATAATTAAAATATTTCCGAAGAACCCCGGCAAAGGTCGGCTCTGAATCATATCCTTCTCCAGGGTAGTTATTAGAGATTACAGATATTTCAGACATTGCTCTCCTCCGTTTGGGTTGTGGGGGCAATTGGAGCAAAATAAGCAGACATACCGTACTTGCTTTTCGCTTGTAGCTCTATTCGCCCCTCATTGTGTAAGGTTAATCGGATATGAATCTTTAAAGGCTGATTCCTGATCGGCAAAAACTCACGGTTGAGTGATTGAATTTCCGAAAGTTTGATATTCTCGGCGTAATGGTTGCCGCTGGAATCGAAAACAGCGTCCAACCTCAAAAGCTTAACAAAAATCATCAATTGCGAGGCATCATTTAGGAAATCACAATAGTAGACGCCAAATGTTGTTTCAGGCTTATTCCCCAATAGGTAAAGAACTTCGTCAGGCGTCAACTTAGAACAATTCAACGCCCAGTATCGGAAATTTTCACGAAAAAAATCTCCATGGTACCGGTTCAGATTTGTCTCCTTCGTTCCATTATCTTTGTCTGGAATCTCTACGATATGGTCTTCAATGCCGACAACTGAAATGGTTTCCCGACAAAGTTTTTCAAGATCACGCGGCGGAAATGCCTTATAGCGCTTTTTGGAATTCAATAACGCAGCTTTTGAGTTAACAATGAAGCATTCTTCGAAATCCGCAAAAGCAGGCAGTAGGCGTTGCACTTCAGCGAAATGATTTTCCAGAAACTTTTTCAACAAATGTGAGCACGGAAAACAAAGATAATCTTCCAAACTGCCAAAGCCTTTAACCTCATTTCCATCATTAGTCACCTGCCGCGTAACAACGATTTTTGAAATTTCATAGTCAGAAATTTCTTTGATATCTTTCCACTTAAGTCCACATACTGTGTTGCTGTCCAAGCCGGTGAGAAGTCTGATCATTACACCCAGATATTCCAATTCGCACGTTCTGATTTTTTCGGCAACGAAGCAAAAGGCGTTTCGCAGCTCGTCTTGCGTAAAATGTTTTTTTGTAAGCGCTTTTCGAACTTGATTAAAAAGCCTATTCCTGAATTTCTGATCGTGGACTGACTCATATAGCAGATTCGTTTTACAATAGGAATAGTCGACAGCTTTGCTGAGAGCAGTAGATAGAATACTGATTTTCCTCAGAAGTTCCTCTCTGGAGTCATTTGGAAAACAAGTTATAAACATGTCTTCGCATATTTCGGGTGTCATGTCCCCTACTCGCAAGAAACCAATCTCCGAACAAGCCATTTGCGAAAAAATAGCATAGTCTCTCGATGAGTATAGATCTTCCAACTCCGGGTACAGATACCACAATGTTTTTAGAGCAATATTCTTTCCGGAGAGATGCGGAGTATAAGACTCAATAATTTGTTCTCTGATATTGATAGCAGGCTTCAGTAAATAGGGGCCCTCGATTTCAGATTTTTCTTTCGAGGTATGACGGGCCTGAACAACTGAAAAGGGATACACCTGCTCCAGCCAGTTTGAGATGTTTTCATCTTGAATTTTGACAGTATGCTTTTTTGTCTTCTCAATTGCTTCCCCACGCCCGCGAAAACCATTTTCTATTTGCTCAGTGCCAGCGATGGAGCATACATACGCTTCAAGACGAGGACGATTCTTGTTGTTTGGCGGATACGTTTTGCTGCACCAAATTGTAATGTCGGGCGTAAATTCATGCGAAATTGCGGCAACGTTCTTTCGACCGATGGCTCTGCGGGCGAGCAACTCTTGCTGATATAACTTTCGAACACTACGATAGAGTCCCACCAAATCTTGCTGAGCAAGCTGAATAGGCTCCTCAAACATTCTTGAAAGTGCCTGTACCTTAAAATCAGTATTTAAGGTATAGGCTGAAACTTCTGTGGGCCCCGACATGGGGTTTACTGCATCATAAATACAATGTATAAAAAGTTTTCGTCTAGGAGAGGTACTGTTGTTGATCCCCTGAGGAATAATTTCCACTGACGCAATATTCATGTGGGGATCATCCAGTTCGGACGAAAACGGAGACTGTGCTTGTTCAAATTCATAACTTGAGATCAGTGAAAAGATTTCAACGGACCCCGAGACATTTTCTTTGATAAACTGATACCAGGCTTTTTGCGCCGATTGCCTCATCCCACAAGCAAACAATAAAATTATAGTATGACTCAGGCACTTCTTTTTAGAACTCAGGCTTCTTGTTTGAGCCTTCCATTGATCATAACTCATAAAAGAAATAATCTGATTATCCGGATTATGTGCATAGCTTCCTTCTTGATAGTGAAAGGTAACGGTTTCACTGATTGTGAGCGCCTGAAAAACGAAGGTAACCTTCTTATTCTTGGTTTTAGGATCCGATATCCATTTTTTCACGAAGAAAAGGGAAGGATTAAATATGAGGATGTCTTCCTCAAGAGATTTTCTCAGAAGAACGCGAGATGTGAACAACGAATAGATGAGTCCATTCTCAAGCGTTATGTCATTTCGTATGGCAGATGATTCTGATGATTGCCCCATATTCTTCTTATGGATAGAAACTAAACTTAAGGCATCCAAGGGAGGAATTTTTGCCAATAGCTTCATTAGTTTTAAGATTTCTCTTTCCCGCTCTTTGGGATCCTTAATGCCTGCAAATTGATAGGGAAAGTATCTTTCAGAAATAGCTTTGTCCGTTTCATTTTTAACATAAAAACGATAGAGCATATCAAATTGCTGCTCTCGGGAAAGCATCAAACGACTGGATAGAGTATCTGCCACTTGATAGAGTTCTTTTTCCTCATAGCCGATAGTAGTTATAGAATATTCGTTGACATCCAATTGATATAGGTTAATGGCCGCAAAATAAGATGTAAATTCTTCCTGAGATAAATTCAAGTCGTTATTTTCCTTGCAATAAGCTTCGTAAAGTTTTTTCTCATATGAGTCGTTAGACGATTTAAGTTTTATCTCCGCATGCTGGTAGGCAAAAAATTTGATTGAGAGGATGTAATGGCACAATAATACCAGGTCGGTGCCATGTATACGATTGAATTGCTCTAACAATTTTTGGGGTTCGGCTACAAGATCTGGTACAATGAACCTGAGGAACTCATAGATAGAAACAGATGTAAATGCATCGAAAGCATTGCGTGTATCAGTGGTTGAGGGCAAATCAATTTTAAGCAGCCCATATTTGTGATTGCCATTCCATTTCTTGAGGTCATCACGTGTCACTGGGAGGGTGCCGGTATGCTGTTGTATCGTCATGAACGTTGTGTACCCCTGCAGTAAGGTTGAACTTTTGATTTTGATTTTTTTATTGAGCAGAGACACAAGAATCGTTTCGAATTTCTGGCGAGCAAAATTAAACATAAGCCTTCCTCCAAAATAGTAAAACAAGCATACCACATATCTTTAAAATATTCAAATCGAAATTACTATTTTTTATTTTGAGGTTTGGTCATTTTGAGGTCAAGCGAAAAAGGAAAAGCGCCAATCCATTGCAGCGCAATGGATTGGCGTTCTGGGTTCTTATTCCCACTCGATGGTGGAGGGCGGTTTGGATGTGATGTCGTAGACGATGCGGTTGATGCCGGGGACCTCATTGACGATTCGGGTGGAGATGCGGTCCAGCACATCGTAAGGGATGCGGGCCCAGTCGGCGGTCATGAAGTCGCTGGTGGTGACAGCCCGCAGCGCCAGCGTATAATCATAAGTGCGTCCGTCGCCCATGACACCCACGCTGCGGGTGTTGGTCAGAACGGCAAAATACTGGCTCAGGCACCGGTCCTCTCCGGACTGGGACAATTCGTCCCGAAAAACGAAGTCTGCCAGCCGCAGAGTGTCCAGTTTGTCTTTGGTGAGGTCACCGATGACACGGATCGCAAGACCCGGTCCCGGGAAGGGCTGGCGGCTGACCAGATATTCCGGAAGCCCCAGCTCCCGTCCCAGCTGCCGGACTTCATCCTTGAACAGCATCCGCAGCGGTTCCAGAATCTCCTTAAAGTCCACATAGTCCGGCAGGCCGCCCACATTGTGGTGGCTCTTAATGACGGCGGCGCTGCCTGTGCCGGATTCGATTACGTCCGGATAAATGGTGCCCTGCGCCAAAAAGTCGACTGCGCCGATTTTTCTGGCTTCTTCCTCAAAAACCCGAATGAATTCCTCGCCGATGATCTTGCGTTTATGCTCTGGTTCGGAAACGCCTGCCAGCTTCAAAAGGAAGCGGGATTCGGCGTCCACCCGCACAAAATGAAGGTCCCATTTGGCAAAAGCGGCTTCGACCTCATCGCCTTCGTTCAGGCGCATGAGTCCGTGATCCACAAAGACGCAGGTCAGCTGCCGTCCAATGGCCTCTGCCAGCAGCGCCGCCACCACAGAGGAATCCACGCCGCCGGAGAGCGCCAGCAGTACCCGTCCGCTGCCGACCTTTTTCCGGATGGCATCAATGGCGGTGCACTTATAATCCTCCATGGTCCAATCGCCTGCGGCGCCGCAGATTTCATAGAGAAAATTGCGGATCATATCGGTGCCGTGCTCCGTGTGATTCACTTCGGGATGAAACTGAACGCCGTAAAAGCCGCGGGATTCATCGGCGATGGCCACGTTGGGGCAGGCGTCAGAACGGGCCGTCAGGGAAAAGCCGGCAGGGACCTTTGCCATATAGTCGCCGTGGCTCATCCAGGAGATCCCCTGATCGGGCAGACCCTTGAAGAGCTTGCAGGAGGTATCATAGCAGGTGACGGTTTTGCCGTATTCCCGTGCGGAATCGTCCTGCGCCTCTGTGACCTGACCGCCCAGCGTGTGGGCGATCAGCTGACAGCCGTAGCAGATTCCGAGAATCGGGATCCCCCAAGTGAAAATTTCCGGATCCACGCGGGGGGAGGTGTCCAGATAGACGGAATTGGGACCGCCGGTGAAGATGATACCAATGGGGTCCATGGCCCGCAGCTCTGCCAGCGGCGTTGTGCAGGGCTTTACTTCACAGTATACATTACATTCCCGAACCCGGCGGGCGATCAGCTGGTTATACTGTCCTCCGAAGTCCAGAACAATGACAGTTTGATGGGACAAGCAGGGTCCCTCCTTCTGAAAGAGTGCTTATTTGAGTTCCGCACCGCCCCATTCCACCACGGTGAAACCGCTGCGGGAGAAGGCAGGCAGAGGCTGGGCGGGGACGTCGGCAGGCGTCTCCAAGGGCTTCCAGACCATGAAGACCCGCAGAACGCTGTCCGGCTCCGGTGTGACGGTAAGCGCGGCATGGCTGGTATAGGCATCGGTCTGGAAAGAAATCAGGTTGTAGGGATTCGGCTCCATTCTGGGCAGCCAGTAGACAATGAACTCGTTGGCTTCCCGACGGGTCAGACCCAGTTGGGACAGTGCGTCCTCCAAAAAGGCGGCAGTATCCGCTCCGGATACGCAAAAGCCATGCGACAGGTCATAGTCTGCGTCGGAAACACCTTCCCAATAGAGGTAGTTGTACGTCTGCCCCTGTGCGTCCGTCAAGGTGCCGTCCGGCTGGGCGGTCACGGTCCAAGCGCCGCGTTCCATAGCGGGATAGACACAGGTCAGCCGGCCGTCAAGGTCGAGGGTGACGGTGACCTCCGTCTCTACTTCGGGGTACAGGTAAATGACGGGCTTTTCGCTGGTTGCTGGCCGGCAGCCGCTCAACAGCGCGCAGACGGTCAGCAGGAGCGTCATCAGCAGGAACATTCTTTTCATAAAGAAGCCTCCTTTTCCACAGCCGCCGGCAGGGCGGCTTTGCAAGAAGCGGCGGGATGAGCGCGGTACCGGAACCGGAGGATCAGGCGTCCTCCCGGAAAACGATGTTGCCGGGCTGGGCGGATTCGATGATCGCCAGAGATTTCAAATTGACTCCGGCAGCCCGCAGGCGGTCGCCGCCGCCCTGAAAACCCTTTTCCACGGCGCAGCCGATGCCCACCAGCGTGGCGCCGGCGGCCTCTACGATGTCGCACAGGCCCCGCATGGCTTCGCCGTTTGCCATGAAGTCGTCAATGATGAGGACCTTGTCGTCAGCGCTGAGCCATTCCTTGCTGACCAGCAGCGTGACCTTCTTTTTATAGGTATAGGAGAAGATGTCACTCTGGTACAGGCCGCCCTCAATGTTGTCGCTCTTGGCCTTCTTGGCAAAGATCATGGGCTTGTGGAAGTGGTTCGCAACAATGGCGGACAAGGCGATGCCGCTGGCCTCGGCGGTGAGGATCATGGTGACCTCATCCATATTGAAGTGCCTGCCGAATTCCTCGGCGATATGATCCATCAGCTCGGTGTCGATGCGATGGTTCAAAAAGCCGTCCACCTTGATGATGTTGCCGGGCAGAACCCTGCCCTCTTTGACGATCCGATCCTTCAGTTCCTGCATAGGAAATTCCCCCTTATCTCATTCTTTCGTTTGGTTTCCTCATTGTTTTTCTATTATCTCCAATTATGCTGTGTTTTTCAACTGTTTTTCTGCCTAAAAACGAAGGTTCTCCCGAATGGCAGGGAACCGTCTGTGCACAAAATGGACAAAAAAGGAAAGGGCTGTTCTGCCGAAACGGACAGAACAACCCCTTGGAATCATTTGTTTTCCAGCTTGTCGGCGGCGGCATCCAGCCAGGCGCCCTGAAAGGCTTCGATCTCTCCGGCATCCGTCAAAGCGGCCAGAGCGGGATCGATGGGCATTTCCGCCAGAACAGAAAGGCCGTGCCGCTTGGCGGCGTCAGCGGTTTTGCCTTCGCCGAAGAGATGGATCTTTTTGCCGCAGTCCGGACAGGCCACATAACTCATGTTTTCCACCAGACCGACAATGGGGACCTCCATCATCTCAGCCATTTTCACCGCTTTTTCCACCACCATGCTGACCAGCTCCTGCGGAGAGGCCACGATCACGATGCCGTCCAGCGGAATGGACTGGAACACGCTCAGGGATACATCGCCGGTGCCCGGAGGCATATCCACGAACAAATAGTCGCAGTTCCACAGTACGTCTGTCCAGAACTGCTGGACCACGCCGGAGATCACGGGGCCGCGCCAGATCACGGGGTCCGTTTCGTTGGGCAGCAGCAGGTTGGTGGACATGATCTGGATGCCGGTGCGGCTCTCCATGGGATAAAGCCCCTCTTCGCTGCCCATGGCCTGACCGTGGACGCCGAAGGCCTTGGGGATGGAGGGACCGGTGACGTCGGCGTCCAGAACGCCGACAGCATAACCCCGGCGGCGCATGGTGACAGCCAGCTGGCTGGTGACCATGGACTTGCCGACGCCGCCCTTGCCGGAAACGATGCCGTAGACCTTGCCGACCCGGGCGTGAGGATTGTGCTCTTTCAGCAGGGACTGAGGTTCCTGCCGCTCGCTGCAGCTTTCGCCGCAGCTGGAACAGTTATGAGTGCATTCGCTCATGATGGAACTCCTTTTTCGCTTTCGCGTATCACATTTTGTAAGACTGGAGATATTCTATACCTTCAAGGGGTTTCCGTCAACCGTTGAATGGAAACATCGGGACGGTTTCCGGCAAGGGCGGCTTCCCGTCCGTGGCAGGTGAACAGCAGGATCTGACGATGTCTGGCGGCTTCTTTCAGCCAGAGGAGCGCGGCGCGGCAGCGCTCGTCGTCAAAATTCGCCAGTGCGTCATCCAACACGATGGGGGCGGACTGCTCCGGCGGAAGCACCAGATCGCAGATTGCCAGACGGGCAGCCAGATACAGCTGATCCGCTGTTCCGGCGGAGAGGAGTCCGGCGTCCCGATAGATCCCTTCTCCGGCGGGCTCTGCGGAGAGACGGAACGTCCGGTCCAGCACAACGCTGCTGTACCGCTGACCGGTCAGGGCGCCGAAGATCTCGGCGGTGCGGCGGCCCAATGCCGGAGAAAACCGGTTTTGCAGCGCGGTGTTGGCGCGCTCCAGCGCATCCATGGCCAGACGGAGGGCGTCATATTCCCCCTCCAGACGGGAGATCTGCTCCTGCAGATGCCGTACAGAGGATTCCAGCACCACAGGATCGCCCAGCACATGGAGCTGCCCGCGGAGACGGTCCTGCGCGGAGCGGGCGGTTTCAGACGCCGACCGGACACGCGCCAGCTCCGCTTCCACGGTTTTCCGGTCACGGGCGGGCGGCTGGCATACAGGGTCTTCACCGTCTGCCGCTGCGGGGGCTTGCCGGGCCAGCAGTTCGGACTGCAAGGAGGCTTTCTGGGCGGCGGCTTCTGCCTCTGCCAGAGCCTTCCGGCGAACGGCACAGCCCCGCAGCAGCTGGTCGGCGGTGGATATATCGAAGGCTGCGGGGGCAAAGCGGCGGATTTCCAGCAGAATCGCCTGTTCATTGGAGGAGAGTGTATTATATAAGGTATCCGCGGCGGCGGAGCGCCGGTCTGCCTCCGCTTGAGCGGCATCCCGCGTTTCCAGCAATTTCAGATAAGTATCCAGCAGCTGGCCCAGTGCCTCCGGTGTTGCGGCGCCCAGCGCAGACAGGTAGGCATTGCGCTTTTTCCGGTCTGCGTGCAGTCTCCACAAAGAAAAGGCAAGGGCGGGAACCGCGCAGCAAAGCCCGATGAGGAGAGCGGCGTAGGGCGGACAGCCGCCGCCGGAAAAAAGCAGGGGAAGCATGGCGCCTGCGGCGGCTGCCAGCACTGGAAGCCACCAGACAAAGGGACGGATCCGGGGGATGCCGGAACCGGCGGATTTGCGGGCTTCCTCCGCTGTTTGCCCTGCAAAGGGGCTGGCGTGGAGGGCGTCTTCCGCGCGCAGGAGCGCTTTGGAGGCCTCGTCCCGCTCGCTGCGGGCCTTTTCCACGGATCGGCGGGTCACCTCCAGATTGACGATGGCCCCCCGTAAGCGGCCGATGGCATCGTTTTCCGGAATGCGGTCGGCTTGCAGCTGCTGCAAAAGCGCATCGGCAGTCTGACGGGCCTGACGGGCGGCGTCCCTTGCCTGATCCAGTGCGTGGATCCGGCGGGAATTTTCCCAGCGCTCCAGCTGGCGCAGATCTTCTTCCAGAAGGGCTTCCTGCCGGGCCAGAGCATCTGCCTGCGTGCGGGCGGACGCCAATTGATCCTCCAGAGCTGCCGCCTCCTCCAGCTGCCGGCGGGTCTCTGCCAGCTCGGCTTCCAAAGCGGGAAGCTGACCGGTGCGGTTGTGGCGGCGGCGGTTCAGCTGCTTTTTCAAAGCGTCTGCGGCTTCTGAATAGGAGGTGTCTTCTTCACCGGAAGAGATCAAAGCGGCGATCCGCCGTTCCAGACCTGTGTCCTGCGTGATGGGAAGTCCGCTTTGCCGGATAAAGGCGCTGCGCTCATACACTTCACGAGTGACTCCTAAAAGTGTTTCCCCGCAGGCTTGTCCGGTGAGATCGGGAAAGGGCTGGTTGGTCTGGGCATAAAATGCCTGAAAATCCCCCATGGGGGCAGTCTGGCGGCGGGTGGAACGGATCAGGGTCACTTCTTCGGCGCCGATCCGGCAGTCCATACGGCCGCTCATGGAAGTGCCGTTCCATGGGGCATAGCGGATTTTGTCAGGAATAAAGCCTGCCCGCTCCCGCTCCCGGCTGTTGATGCCGTAAAGCATCGACAGCAAAAAGGCGCACCAGGTTGATTTTCCGGTTTCATTGGGGGCCTGAAGAATGTTTAATCCCTCATTCAGCTCCAGCGTCCGGCCCTGAAGCTTACCAAAGGTGGCGGTCATGCGATGAATGATCAGAAGAATCACTCCCATATACATATTTATATTGCTTCGGGACATTATATCATGAAAGGCCGGATTTGCACAGGATAAATCTGCTGCTGCCCTGTGGAATAAGGGCGGCTGATGGCCGATATCAAAAAAACTGAAAAAACCGCGAAAAAGGTGTTGACAAAACGCGGGGGATTTGGTATTCTAACAAAGCTGTCGCTGAGGCAAGCGCTTCGGCAAAGAACTGCAAAAGAAAATCGAAAGATTTGAAAAAAGCAGTTGACAAACAGCGAAAAGTGTGGTAACTTATAAAAG
>JAPFEH010000030.1 GCA_026169195.1 Dysosmobacter sp.
CTTGGGTGGAATCTTTCCTCCCGGTGAATGCGCCTCAGAAATGTAAAATTCCAAAACCATAATGAAAATGCCGACCGCCATCTCATTGCCTCTGCGCTGAGATGGCGGCCTTTTTATACGCCGGGAGATTTTACGGTTACGTATGATAAACGGTATCGCCGCCAAAAGGAGGGTTTCCTGTGAAAAACATTCTGCTGATCGAAGATGACGCCCCTCTGGGGCGCGGCATCTGTCTGGCGCTGGGCAGCGGAGAGCTGGAGCTGACCCTGTGCCGCACACTGGCGCAGGGATGGCAGACCCTGCAGAACAGCCGCTTTGACCTTTTGATTCTGGATGTGAACCTCCCCGACGGCAGCGGTCTGGACTTTTTGCAGAAACTCCGCCGAACCAGTGCGGTCCCCGTGCTGATCCTGACCGCCAACGATCTGGAGAGCGATCAGGTGGCGGGACTGGAGCTGGGGGCGGACGATTACGTGACCAAGCCGTTTTCTCTGGCGGTGCTTCGGGCAAGGGTCCACAATCTGCTTCGCCGGGGCGCGGCCCCCGCTGCCGGACGGACGGCCGTGGAGCTGCCGCCCTTCTCCTTCGATTTTGACGCCATGATCTATACCAGAGACGGTGAGAGCATCGAGCTCTCCAAAACGGAGCAGCGGCTGCTGCGGCTGCTGGTGGAGAACAGGGGGCAGACCTTGACCCGGGAGCAGCTGCTGGACCGCATCTGGGACGGCGGCGCGTTTGTGGATGAAAACGCTCTTTCTGTGGCGGTGCGCCGTCTGCGGACCAAGCTGGGGGACGCCCCCGTCAAAACAGTCTACGGTCTGGGCTATACATGGGAGGTTCGGTGATGGAACGGGTGCTGCTGCTTGCGGCTCTTCTGAGTCTGGGCTTCGGCGGGGTTCAATGGTATGCACGGCGGCGGGATCTGCGGCGGTTGGACGAGATGCTCACCTCCGCCATCAACGGTTCCTTTCAGGAGGGCTCTTTTGACGAGTCCGCCGTCTCCGCGCTGGAAGTCAAAATGGCCCGTTTTTTGAACGGCTCCGCCGCCTCCACCCGAAATCTGGCGGAGGAACGGGCGGCGATCCAGTCCCTGCTGGCCGACATCTCCCACCAGACCAAGACCCCCATCTCCAATATCCTGCTCTACGCCTCCCTGCTGGCAGAGGAGCCCCTCACTCCGGAACAGGCAGAGCAGGTTTCCATGGTAAAAGCCCAAAGTGAAAAGCTGTCCTTTCTGATCCAGACACTGGTGCGGGCCTCCCGACTGGAGACCGGCATTTTCACCATGTCCCCAACGGTACAGCCCCTCTCCCCTCTGCTGGATGGCGCCGTTTTGCAGGCAAAGAGGCAGGCACTGGATAAGGGGGTGGCTCTGGCGGCGGCGCCCACAGAGGCCTCCGCCTGCTTCGACCCCAAATGGACCGCCGAGGCCCTTTATAATGTGGTGGACAATGCCGTGAAATACACCCCGCCGGGCGGCAGCGTCCGGCTGTCGGTACGGGAGTTTGAGCTGTTTTGTGCCGTGGAGGTCTCCGACGACGGCCCCGGCATCCCCGAAGAGGAGCAGGCCGCCATCTTCAAACGCTTCTACCGCGGCAAAGCGGTCCGGCAGCAGGAGGGGCTGGGCATCGGGCTGTATCTGACACGGGAGATCCTGCAGCGGGAAGGCGGTTATGTCAAAGTCCACTCCCGCCCCGAACAAGGCAGTCGCTTTTCGTTGTATCTGCCCAGAAAATGAAACTGTCTCATACCGGTTTCTGAGTTTTAGGAGAGCCACATCGGTGTGTATCTCTGATTTTCAAACGAAATACCGTCCAAAACGATGCAGGCAACCACAGAATAATTTGAGAAGTTCATCTAAGCCGTTACTATTTTTGCTGTCCCCATAATGAACAAGATAAGTTGAAAACTTTCAAGGAGACATGGTTATGAGTGAGCAATCGGCCACGATTGTAATTGTTGCTTTTGCAACATTTATCGTTTGCTGTGTTGGAATGCTGTTGCGAAAGAAGGATTTATTTTCTGCATTTAATCATCCATTTGTAAAGAAGCACCCAAATATCTCCAAGTATTTTGGAACAACAATCATATGCTTTGCACTCACATGGTTCCTACTTTTTATTTTCTTGATAATCTGAATTTTTTAGTGAGGAATGTGTCCTACGCGCTTCAGTTTTATCAATGCTCAGGCTAGACTGTTTCAAAAGTAATTCTTACAGAAGTGATAGATTTCAGAAAGATTGTGGAAAGATTCGTTTGATAAAGTGAGGACTGTGGAGGACACAGTCCTCACTTTCTGCCATGAAGGAGCATTTGCCATGACCATTTTACAAACCAAAAACCTGACAAAGCACTACGGAGCCGGAGACACGCTGGTAAAAGCGCTGGACGGCGTAGATCTCAGCGTGGAAAACGGGGAATTCGTCGCCATTGTCGGCAC
The DNA here is from genome assembly GCA_026169195.1 of Dysosmobacter sp. Lineage (GTDB taxonomy): Bacteria > Bacillota > Clostridia > Oscillospirales > Oscillospiraceae > Oscillibacter. Next base: position 2,441 of record JAPFEH010000030.1, read on the forward strand.
CTCCGGCTCCGGAAAATCCACCCTGCTGCACATGCTGGGCGGACTGGACCGGCCCACCTCCGGTTCCGTGTCCGTGGACGGGCAGGAGCTGTTCTCCCTAAAGGATGAAGCTTTGACCATTTTCCGCCGCCGCAAGATCGGCTTTGTCTTTCAATCCTACAATCTGGTGCCGGTGCTGTCTGTTTATGAAAATATTGTGCTGCCCATTCAGCTGGACGGGGGCACGGTGGATCAAGACTATGTAGACAAGGTCATTGCCGCGCTGGGACTGAGCCGGAAGCTCTCCAGCCTTCCCTCGCAGCTCTCCGGCGGTCAGCAGCAGCGGGTGGCCATCGCCCGTGCCCTTGCCACCAAGCCCGCCATCCTGCTGGCGGACGAGCCAACGGGAAATCTGGACAGCAAAACCAGTCAGGACGTGCTGTCTCTGATGAAGGTGACGGGACATCAATTCGCCCAGACCATGGTGATGATTACCCACAACGAGGAGATCGCCCAGATGGCGGACCGGATCATCCGCATTGAAGACGGCCGCATCGTCACGCGGTAAGGGGGGCTGTATCATGAATGTCTCCAACCGCAAATGTATCCGGACCTTGTCATTCAAAAGCCTGCGGGCTGCCAGAACCCGCAACATCGTGGCAGTGCTGGCCATCGCACTGACCACCGTCCTGTTCACCTCCCTCTTTACCATCGCCCTGTCCATCAACGAGGGCTTTCAGCAGTCCAACTTCCGTCAGGTGGGCGGATTCAGCCACGGCGGCTTCAAATACCTGACGGAAGAACAGTTTTATCAGCTGCGGGAGGACCCCCTCATCGACCAGTGGGGGCTGCGGCGCTTTGTGGGGATGCCCACGGAGCTCCCCTTCAACAAGTCCCATGTGGAGGTGGGCTACTCTGACGCCAATCAGGCCCACTGGATGTACTGCGATCCGGTGGAGGGCCGCCTTCCCGAAGAGGGCACCAACGAGGCCGCCACCGATACCCGTGTGCTGGAACTGCTGGGCGTTACACCGGAGCTGGGGGCGGAGTTTACCGTCACCTTTCCGGTGGACGGAATGCCCGTCACGGAGACCTTTCGCTTAAGCGGCTGGTGGGAGTATGACGAGGCCGTTGTCGCCAACCATATCCTGATCCCCCTGAGCCGTGCGGAAGCCATTCTGGCGGAGGCCGGCGTGACGTCCGGTCAGGCAAAGGACGGCATGACCGGCAGCTGGAACATGGACGTGATGCTGAAAAGCGGCGCCCGCCATATTGAGCGGGATCTGGATCAGATTCTGGCCAAGTACGGCTATCAGAGCCAGAGCATGGACCAAGAGGGCTTCATCCGCACCGGCATCAACTGGGGCTATACCGGAGCGCAGCTTTCTGAAAATCTGGATCCCGCCACGGTGCTGGCCATTGCCGCCATGGTGCTGCTGATCGTCTTTACCGGCTACCTCATCATCTACAACGTGTTCCAGATCTCCGTGGCAGGGGATATCCGGTTCTACGGCCTGCTGAAAACCATCGGCACCACCCCGCGGCAGCTGCGGCGGATCATCCGCCAGCAGGCGCTGATCCTGTCTTTGACCGGCATCCCGCTGGGACTTGCGGCAGGCTGGATCATCGGCAGCCGGCTGACTCCGGTGATCGTGGCACGGCTGAATGGTGTGGCAGCGGTCACCTCCGTCAGTCCGGCCATCTTCCTGATTTCTGCTCTCTTTGCTTTGATGACGGTGCTGATCTCCTGCCGCCGCCCCGGGCGTCTGGCAGGCAGGGTCTCTCCGGTGGAAGCGGTGCGCTACACCGAGGGGGCGGACAAAACCTGTAAAGCCCGCAGACGGGCCAGACAGGGCAAGGTGTCCCTCCCGGGCATGGCTTGGGCAAATCTGGGCCGCAGTCGGGGCAAGACGGTCCTCACCGTCACCTCTCTGGCTCTGGCAGTGGTGCTGCTGACGGTCACCGTGATCTTTACCCGCAGCTTTGATATGGACAAGTATATCGCCAACTTTACCGCCAGCGACTTCATTGTGGCGGACGCGGGCCAGTTCCAGACCGGCGGAGATTCCTTCAACGCCGAGATGGCCCTGCCCCAGACCGTGGTGGACGAGATCCGCGCCCAAGGCGGCATCACGGAGGGCGGTACGATCTACGGCAAGACCGGCCCCGTGGAGGAATTTGTCACCGAGGAGTACTACCGCGCCAGCAAGAGCCTGTGGTATACGGCCGAGCAGCTGGACAGCATGGTTCATTTTATGGACCGGAATGAGGAAGGGCTGCTGGCGGACCGAGCCCAGCTCTACGGCATGGAGCCCTTTGCGCTGGATCACCTGAAGGTGCTGGAGGGAGACCTCTCCAAGCTCTACGAGTCCGGCGGGCGGTATGTGGCCGCCGTATACAGCGAAGATGACTACGGCAGCGCAGAGATGGACAGCCACTGGGCACGGCTGGGGGATACCGTTACCCTGCGGTATGTGGAGGAGTACGAGTACTATAACCCTGACACCGGCGAGGTATACGGCCCTTGGGAAAATGTGCCTGAGGACGCCAACTATGTGTCCCGTGCCGTGAAGTATCGGGATGTGGACTATACCGTGGCGGCTCTGGTGACGGTGCCCCTCGCCTTCAGCTATCGCTATTTCGGCGCTGACGAATTCATTCTCAACGACCAGACCTTCATTCAGGATTCCGGCACCGGCTGCGCCATGTACTACGCCTTTAACACCACGGAGGAGGCCAACCCCGCCATGGAGGCATTTCTGGCTGACTATACGGAAACCGTCAATCCCCGGTTCGACTACGAGAGCAAGGCCTCCTATGCCGGAGAGTTTGAGAGCTTCCGGGCCATGTTCTCCCTGCTGGGCGGCGCACTGAGCTTCATTGTGGCGCTGGTGGGCGTTCTGAACTTCTTCAACGCCATCTTCACCGGCATCATGGTCAGGCGGCGGGAGTCCGCCGTGCTCCAGTCCATCGGCATGACCGGAAAACAGCTCAAGACCATGCTGGTGTATGAAGGACTCTTTTACGCTCTGGGAGCCGTGGCCGCCGCGCTGGTGCTGGCGGTGGTGTTCTCGCCCCTGCTGGGCGCGGCAATGGGCAGTCTGTTCTGGTTTGTCACCTACCGTTTCACAGTGGCGCCGATTCTGGCGGTGCTGCCGGCCTTTGCCCTGCTGGGGGTTCTGGTGCCGCTGGCGGTCTACCGCTCCGTATCCAAGCGAACCATCGTGGAACGCCTGCGGGAAACCGACAATTAGTCCCCCCTATTCTGTCAGATCTCCGCAAAATGTACTGCCCCAGATTGTGCGGACAGCACAAAAAGCCCCCTGATAGGAAAATATTGAAGTTTTAAGTGGAGTGGCGCAGCGTAAGCGGTGCCACTCCAGTTTTTAACTGGATACGCTCATGGTTGTAGAAATAAATATAACGATCGATCATTTCATTAGC